>CAZASC010000016.1:1361-49997 GCA_964487695.1 uncultured Victivallales bacterium | reverse complement strand
CACATTTGAACAAGCGACCCGGGGTTGCGACGGGCGCGGCTGGGCCTGAGATTATCAGGCAACGGGAGGAAGTAAAACCCCTGTGGGACATATTGGTCTCACGGGGTTTTTTTGTCGAAGGATCCGGCATGCCTGACATCGAAAATCACGAAGTGAATTTGAAAAGAAAGACGCGGGTTGCCTTGCTCTCCGCGCTTTCCAACACAGCGCTGGTGATTATAAAACTGGTCGTTGGCCTCCTTGCCGGCTCAGTTTCAATCATGTCGGAAGCCATTCATTCCGGAGTTGACCTGCTTGCGTCTGCCATAGCACTGTTTTCAGTGCGCACTTCCAGTAAACCAGCCGACGATGAGCATCCGTTTGGCCACGGCAAGTACGAGAATATTTCCGGTGCAGTCGAAGCGATTCTGATCTTCTTCGCAGCATGGTGGATCGTGCAGGAAGCTGTCCATAAACTGCTTAGGCCGCAGCCGCTTGAACTGCTCGGATGGGGCGTTCTGATCATGCTTGTTTCCTCAATTATCAACTTGGGCGTCTCGCGTGTGTTGATGAAAGTCGGGAAGGAGACGGATTCGATCGCACTGAAGGCCGACGCATGGCACCATAGGACCGACGTTTATACATCTGCGGGCGTTATGGTCGGGTTGGCCGTTGTCTGGGTAGGGAAGATCGTCTTTCCAAAACTGAGCCTGTCATGGGTTGATCCAATTGTTGCCATCGGCGTGTCCCTTATGATTGTCAAAGCCGCATGGAATTTGACCATCGAATCCGTGCGCGATCTGCTGGATGCGAGCTTTCCCAAGGAAGACGAAAAATGGATCCGCGATTATATCTCGAAAATGCCGGATGTCATCCGCGGGTTCCACGGTCTGCGCACACGGAAAGCCGGTTCCATGCGCTTCATTGAGTTCCACCTGGTTTTCGATGAAAACATGACGGTGGGCGAAGCGCATCGAATAAGCCACCAGGTAGGGAATGCGATAACAGATCGCTTCCCTGGCGCAGTCATAATAAGCCATACTGAGCCATGTGACGGTTCGTGTAGAGTCAGTTGCGAAAAAGGTTGTATGCTTGCCCCTGAAATTCGCGAGAAGAGACGGGAAAGTTATCGCCTGATTCACAAGGGTCTATCCGCATGACAAAACGTAAAAGTCTGTCAAAGTTTGTGCTGGTGGTGTTCGCCTTGACAGCCAACATAGTTTTTGCCGACTCCGTTAAAATCACCGATCTCTGCGCCAGATACGCGCTCTCTGGCCCCTTTCAGAAAGGGAGCAATGTCATGGCAAGAGATGCCAACTTCTCCCTTGTTTTCGAGACAAACAGCCGCAAGCTCGTTTTTGACGATCTCCTGATCTGGATGAATGCGCCGCTGACGGAAAGCAACGGCTGTTTCTGTCTGAGCGCGCCCGACGTTTCCTGCATTGACGCTCTGCTTCGATCGGCCCAAACGCTTGCCTGTGCCGGTTGCTCAACCGTGGTCATTGACCCTGGCCACGGCGGCAAAGACACCGGGGCGATCGGCCCAAATAATGTTTACGAGAAAAAAGTAACCCTTGATATTGCCGGTAGGGTCACCAAAAAACTCAAGAATTCCGGGCTCACGATCCGGCTTACACGCAAGCGCGATTCGACGCTTACGCTGCAGGAAAGAACATCGCGGGCAAAGGCCTGGGATGCCGATCTCTTTGTCAGCATTCACGTCAATTCCGCGAACAACACCAACGCATCAGGCATCGAAATCTACACTCTGCCTGCGCCCGGCTTTCCATCGACTGCCGGCGAGAAGAGTCATCCATGGTTTTTCGATCAAATAAAGACGAACGCTTCCGGTCTTCCAGCCGTTGCGGTCGGGAGCCCAAAAAGCGATTCCTGTCCGGGCAACGCTTACGATTGCGCGGCGATGGTGCTCGCGTGTGACATTCAGACTCAATTGTTGGCGCATGTTTCAGGGAGTGAAAGCAGAGGCATAAAACACGCTCGTTACGACGTCCTTGCCGAGGCGCCGTGTCCGGCTGTTCTCGTGGAGTGCGGATTCGTGTCGAACCAGGCTGACGCCGAAAGATTGCGGTATGAGGAATACCTGGACGGCGTGGCCGACGGAATAGCGCAGGGAATTCTTTCGTACGTCAATGCAGTGAAGTCGGCACATGTGCGTCAATAATCAGCATGTTGGAAGAACATACAAATCAGACGGCGCCTAAAGGCAGCACGCACTGGATGCTTCTTGGAATATGCGTTGCGCTTTTCATTGCGCTTCGCATCCGTTGGGTAGGCCATCTGCTCGTCTGGGATGAGGCCATGACACTTTGTACTGTCCGCTCGCTGGTTTCAGGCGGCCACGACTATTTCTCGCACTGGTTCTGGCGGCATCCGCCGTTATTCACAGTTCTCATGACATTGCTGCGTCCGCTTGAGTCCGGCTTCGCGCAACGAACCGAATGCATGGCGATCGGTTTCGGCTTGATCAACCTTCTGTTGCTTTTCAGACTCAACTACCGATTATTCGGTCAAGCCGTCGCATTGTGGTCGGTATTCTTTATCTCCGTAATGCCCGGTGCTGTCTTCTTCGATACATGGGTAAAGACTGATCATCCGGTGACAACTTTTGGCCTGCTGGCATTTCTGTGTTTGGTCGAGAACAGAACCCTTCTAGCCGGCCTGAGCCTTGGTGTCGCGTTGCTATCCAAGGAAACGGCTGTCTTCTACGTCATGGCGGCTGTTTTGATTTATTTGGCGAAGCCCAGCGGCCAACGGAGTGCAGTAGGTGTTTTTTTTCTCACACTGACTCCTGTACTGACTTGTGGCTGGTGGTATTTCATTTTCGCCGGCGAATCTGGAGTGCAAGTGAGCGTATTGTCCGGCAGTCTTCTGGAACATCTCCACTTTGGTGTCGGAACCGAAACCGGGTTTGCCGCGCCGTGGAATTACTATCTACGGCAGCTTCCGACCGATCTTGGCTCGACCGGCCTGCTTTTTTCTGCGGCCGGCGCGATCGTCCTGACACTGGCGGCCATGAAAGATAAATATCGTGGCGATATTCAGGACTATGCCACCCGCCGCATACTGGGTATCTGGCCGCTTTTTCTCCTTGTGCCGTCTTATGTGCTCGTCAGCGTTCTGACGAGCAAAGTGCCATGGATTGTCATGGTTCTACTGCCCGCGTGGGCGACGCTGCAAGGCGTTGCAATGTCAGGCTGCATTGACCTGGCAAAGGACCGTTTTTGCGTTCTTCCGTCGGTGCTGGCGTTCTTCATCATTGCCATCGCATGCCTGCCGCTCATCGGCCGCGACTACGAAACGATGCTGAGAAATATTGACGCCAGTCAGTGGCGGGGCGCCATGTATTCGCGCCAGGCGGCCCAAGCCATGAACGGGCTCGTAAAAGACGGAGACAGAATTCTGATCACGTCTTTCCACTACTGGAAGGGACTTGGCCCCGGTGACCCATGTGCGGTATTTGCGTATTACTTCACGAAGAAGGCGGAAGTGTTCATGCGTCCGCATGAAGCCCGTTTCGATCTGTTGCTGGACGATATCCGTAGATATCGGATTGACTGGGCGCTGCTATCGCCTGAACCGGGCAAAGAGGAACATGAACTCTTCGACGGCTTCATGGGCAAACTTGGATTGCGGCCGTACAAACTGGATAACGCCTGCATTTTCAAAACGGCTGGGCTGTGCGAACAATATAAGCAGTGAAGAGTCCAAGCTATTTCTGTGAAACGATCTTCGCCAGAGCTGCTCGTAATTCGTCGCAACTAACCGGCTTCGATATAAGTATATCCACACCCTTTGGACGCGTGTCGCGTGTAGACAAGAGATCGGCCATTCCCGTCAACATCATCACCTTGACGTCCGGCAACACTTCTCTGAGTTGGGGAACGAGATCAACGCCGCTGATGTCAGGCATCGCCTGATCGGCGATGATAACATCAAATTCCGAAGAGCGAACCTCCGTAAGCGCGCTCTGTCCGCCGTCTGCGGTTTTTACGGAATGCCCATCTTCTCGCAGCATTCGAGCCACAAGCTCACGGGCGGTAAATTCATCGTCTATCACCAGTATCTTTAGGGAGCCGGCAAGCTTTAGATTTACCGGCGCGGCCTTTTCTTGTTGTCGGGCTTTCCCGACAGGTAATCGGATCGTCATTGTTGTGCCCTTGCAGCGTTCGCTCTCGATATTCACCGTTCCTTCGTGCCGTCGCACGACATTGCTGACCACGGCAAGACCCATGCCGGTGGCTCCCTGCTGTTTTGTCGTGTAAAACGGCTCCAGGCAACGCCGCCGCACATCATCGGACATGCCAACGCCATCGTCGGTAACTTTCAAAACGATCGAGGAACCCTCCGTCGCGGTGGATACGGTGATATTGCCTCCGTCAGGAACGGCTTCAATGGAATTCATTATGAGGCTGACAATGACCTGACGGAGATCGGTTTCATCGCCGGCAATTGCCGGCACACGGTTCAGATCGGTCCTGACGCGAATCGTTTTTTCCTTTGGTCGGGATGCGTCATCCCAGAGGGGTTGTGTCAAGGTGATGGCCTGGTTCACAAGATCGTTAACGCTGATGGTTGCGCCGCCTGCTGTTTTGCCTGGTCGAAAATATTCGTACAAGTCGCCGACATTCCTGACCGCACGTTTGGCGGCTTCATTTATCGTCTTTATGTGCTCGGCAATAACTTTCTCGTTCTTGAGATTCTCCGGGTATTTCATCAGATAATCAGTTGCGCCGACGATTGGGAGAAGTGTGCTGTCGAAATTCTGCGTAACGCCTTTCGCTATCTGTTCGAGAGCGTGCAGGCGCTCCTGCCTGACGATTTGCTGTTGTGCGGTTTGAAGCCTGCATAATGCGTCAGACAGCAGCACGTTTGCGTCTCGCGCCGATTGGGCGATGCGCTTGTGTTCCTCCACTTCCTTCTGCAGTTCGGCATGCGAATGTTTCAGTTCCTCGACCATCGTTATGAAGGCGGAAGAGAGGTCGCCAATTTCATCGCTTGTTTTGTCAACCGCGGTCTTATGGTCCAAATTTCCTTTCGCGATCGCCGTCGCCGAGATCGTGAGAGGCGAAACACGGTCGAACAACTGCCGGCTGATGGAGAGCATGTCAATCGCCATCATCAGGCCAATGACGCCGATGAAAACCATAAAGAGGGTATCGGCGAGGTGCTGGCTCGATCCCGCTCCGTTTGCGGCTTTGCCTGCCAATTCAAAACCCAAAGAAACAAGTTCCCGTGTTTGAACAAGCAGCAGCGCACCAGTTGCCTCGGACATTTGTTTGGCGCCGCGATCGGACGGAATCTGTGCAAAAGCGTCTTTGGCCGCGTCGAGAGCCTTGCGCATGCGGTCAAGAATAGTCTGCTCGGATGCGTCTTCGGTCTGGATTCCGTCTATCAGCGTTGCCAACTCGTCCTGACGTGAAGGCCACTGCGTCAATGCGGCCTTATCAGTCTGAAAAACCAACCTGCACGATATTTCGTCCAGTTGCTCCGCAGTGCTGGCTACTGTTTGTGCCGCGCCAATTGCGCTGAGTGTGGCTGACAGCTCGCGGGATCTCAGGAAGAGGCTGAGGCTGACGATTAACGCCAGGATTATCGGGAAAAGAGCGCCGATTTGCAGACTGGTTCTGAGTTTCACTACAATCCCATTCCCATTGACAGTGCGATACTCATTCTGTCCGGAACGCTAGTCCGGCTCCGGCATGTTGTCAAGCTATCAACCTTTAATTGCCGCATCCGGCTACATCGTGTAATCTGTGAGAAAGAAAGGTTGCGACAAATGAAGAACGAAACACAAACGCAATTGCCGGATTCAATGTTAGCGGTACGACTGCACGGCTCCGGCTTCCAGAACATCAAGGTTGACAGGATTCCAGTCCCACGCCCGAACGACAATCAGCTGCTTGTCCGTGTTGACGCCGCCGGAGTCTGCACTTCCATACTCAAACTCGTAGCACAGGGCGACGCCCATACTTTTATCAACGGCTGGCATTTGGCGAAGTTTCCAGTCATTCTTGGCGATGAAGGCAGCGTGACGGTTGTTGCGACAGGAAAGAACCTGGCGGGAAAATATTCCATCGGACAGCGCTGCGCCGTGCAACCTGCTGTGGATCATGCGCCCATCAATAATCGCGAGCGCTACAGCAATAACGGCGAAGGTATGTTGAAAGTGGCTGTCGGCTATTCCCTGCCCGGGCACCTTGCGGAATACATGCTGATTCCGGAAGAGGTGCTCGCGGCCGAATGTTTGCTGCCTTTGCCGTCCGACGACATTCCGTTTTTCGCCGGCGCGCTTTGCGAGCCGTTTTCCTGCGTGATCTCGGCGCAGGACCGGCATGTACGCCTGCATCAGGCATCTCCAACTTCACCGCGTATGCCCAAAATTGGTCTGCTCGAAAACGGAGTCACCATGGTCATAGGCGCCGGCGCAATGGGGCGAATGCACGCTGAGGCAGCACTGCGCTTCAAGCCAAAATATTTGCTGGTTGTTGACGTGCTCGACGAGCGGCTGAAATGGATCAGGGATGTCCTGGCACCAAGAGCCTCTGCAACTGGCACTACGGTTCACGCTGTTCTCTCCGCGCAAAGCGTTTCGTTGCTTCGCGAGGTAAGCGGCGGCAGAGGCGCGGATGACATCATCGTTGCCGTTGGCCGTCGCGAAATTCAGGTCGCGGCCCAGCAATGGCTTGCCCAGGATGGTGTCTTGAATTTATTTGGAGGCTTGAAGCGTGGGGAACACGTCATCGAACTCGACACCTTGCGCGTTCACTATGACGGCATAAAGCTCGTCGGCTCAAGCGGTGGCTCGCCCGCTGACATGGCGCAGGCTCTTCGCATGGTCGCGGACCGCAAATTCGATCCCGGCCAACATCTGGCAATGGTCGGCAGCCTCGACCAATTCCCGAAAGCGCTGAAAATGGTTGAGGAAACAAAGACCGATGGCAAGATCGTGCTCTATCCTCAAATCCAAACCACGGAGTTAATCGCCGTCCACAACTGGGGCCGCGCAGAAGAACAGGAGTTCCTGAAGAAATACGGGTCGAGTGAAGCCTACGGCTGAGCTGGAGCGCGTGAAAAGCCATATGCAGAGCAAGGAATAGACTACTTTGTTCCTCCTCATTGCATCAAGTATGTTATCACGACAGCGAGAAGCAGTGGAACTGGCAAACTACATACATAATCAACTGGCAGTACTAGCTTTTCAATTGATTGGCGTGAGTCAAAGGAGTAACATCAAGTTTTACCAATTAGAGCAGGGGAATATCGTAATTGACATGCATCCTTAGCAGAAGCTCCAAGAGAACGCCAAAGACATTTGGGATGCTTTGGCGGACTGATCTGCAGTGTTCATGGGCGATCGGAGGAAGGGGGGGCGAAAATGAATCAACGAAGAATCATATTGGCGGCAATGCTGCTGGGTATGTGCGCTGGGCTCGTATTGGCAGATGAGATTGTTTGGGGTAATTCGTCGCCAATTTATACTCAGGGTGGAGTGCTTGTTCCTTCAACAGGCACTTATCTGGTTCAGTTGATGGCAGGAACCAATTCGACCAACGGCATTCCTATTGCAGGCGCCACAGCATCGTTTGACTTCGAATCGGGCTCAGACGGTTATTTCATTACAGCCCTGGATACTGTCGCACTTGGCATTCCCGTTGGTGAAGCGATCTTTACGAGAATATATAATGCTCGCACAGCAGCCGCAGCTACGGCGTATGTGGATCCAAATGGCGGATTTCAAGTAGTTCAATCTTCAGCTTTCCCTAATCCACCATGGGAATATGTTATTGGTGGGACGGCTTCGAATGGAAGCGATTGGGTGGGGATTCAGCGGTTGACGGTTACCGCCAATCCATCCAAAGGTGGCACAGTGATTGGCAGTGGAACATATACCGCAGGCTCTAATGTCCAAATTTCTGCGACTGTCTCTAATGGTTGGTTCTTCATGAGTTGGAACGATGGCGCAACAAACAATCCGTATACCATCACGATGCCCCCTACGAATATTACCTATACTGCGAACTTCTTGATCAACATGTGTGACATCACGGCAGGCTCTAATGCCAACGGCGTGATTGTACCGACCGGAACGGTGTGGGTTGCATACAGTGGCAGCACGAATTTCACAATCACCCCTAATGCCAATTCTCAGATCACAAATGTCGTCGTGGATGGCGTAGCTATTGGTGCGACGAACAGTTACACATTCCTGAATGTCACCAATGTCGGGCATACCATCACGGCGCTGTTCGGGATAGATCAGTACAGTTTGAACGTAACAAGCCTGTGGGGGAATCCGAGTCCGTCCGGCACCCCTACGAATAGCTGGAATACGCTGATTAACGCTTCGGTAAGCTCTCCTGTTCCAAATGGGACGACTCAATATATCTGCACCGGATGGATCGGTTCTGGCAGCGTGCCTGCTTCGGGAACAACGACGAATACATCGTTCACCATCCTGACTAACTCCACCATAGTCTGGCAATGGACGACGAACTACTGGCTTAACACGGTAGCAGGCGGTAATGGGAGTGTGAACGTAAATCCTGTGTGGGCTCTTGCAGGGAGCAACGTCACGATCACGGCCACGCCTTCCAACGGCTATCATTTCGTGAACTGGATCGGTGATATCGCAAGCACGAACAATCCGCTGGTTCTCACGATGAGCCAGAAATATTCGATCACTGCAAACTTTGCGATCAACACATATGACATAACGGCAAGCGCCAGCACGAACGGAACGATCATGCCGACCGGAACAGTGTGGATGGCGTATGGCGGCAGCACTAATTTTGCGATAACCCCTAACGCCAACTATCAGATCACTAACGTGGTGGTGGACGGCGTGGCGATCGGGCCGACGAACAGCTACACATTTCTGAACATCACGAACGGCGGGAATACGATAACGGTACTGTTCGGTCTAAACCAGTACACTTTAGATGTGACGAGTTTCTGCGGTGTACCTGTGCCATCGGGGGTGACGACGAATGCATGGAACTCCTTGATCAGTGCGTCAGTTGGTTCGCCAGTTTTGAATGGCACTACGACGCAGTATCTGTGTCAAGGCTGGACGATGACAGGCAATGCGCCTGTTTCAGGCGCGACTAATAGCTTTTCCATGACGCAGACTAACAATGCGACTCTTAAATGGCTATGGAGGACGAACTTCTGGTTGGCAACACAAGCTGCTGGGAGCGGTACAGTCAATATCACCAGCGGCTGGTACAATCCAGGAACAAGCGTAACGATTCGGGCCAAAGCTAATGCCCGATCGCATTTCTACGGTTGGAGCGGGGATACGAATGGTGCAACGATCAGCGGAACGAATATCACGGTCAAGATGACATCCGCTAAATCCATAGTCGCCAACTTCGGCCTGTACTTGAACTTGCAGGCGGCGGGGCTGAATAACTCTACGCGGGAGATAAATATCGCGCTGACGCCAAAGGATTATTCCAACAAAGCTACTGGAACAACGCCGTTTATACGCTGTTACCGTGATGAGACGACAATCGGGTTCAGTGCGCCGAGGACATTGACTGGCGGCTGGAAATTCACCGGATGGACAGGAGTTGATTCTCAGACAGGCACGAACGCTACATTGACCATTATGAGCAATACCGTTGTCCATGCATGGTACGATCCTGCGCCTGTCGTTGTGATAACGAACCCCACGTCGCATTCGACCTATACGGCCACGAACAAGATGTTGACGATCATGGGCAGGGCGTCTAACCAGTGCGGCATTGTCAGCGTGGCGTTCTCTAACGACCGTAGCGTGAGCGGAATATGCACAGGCACTACGAACTGGAGCCGCAGCGGTATAACGCTGTATAACGGGATTAACGTCATAACAGTGACGGCGTATGACACTTACAGCAATTCGACAAGCCGCACACTGACGGTGACATACTCGTCGAAGTACGCCAGCCTGCAAAATCTCGAACTGCTGGAAGGCGGGGTTGTCAGGTATATAAACATGCAGGATCGGCTTACTCCCGGCGTTACTAACACGATACAGTGGCAAATTGAGGCATTCGAGCCGGTGCTATCCGCCCTGAAGATACATCTGCCTGCTGGTGGCAGCGTGACCAATGTCATACTGAACGGAGCTTTGACGGGAGCACCCACGAACGGCGCATCGCTGATAGGCGACTGGCAATCCATGGTTTACAGTTTTGAAACCAACTGGATTATGCCAAGCAGCACCGGTGGCACATATCAGGTCAACTTCCTTACGGCGCGTCAGGACGGATATGCGTACGTGAACGCGAATATTCCAGATGGAATAGATTCGCGCCCCTATGGGACTGACGGCAAGGAGATAGCGAGGGACATTGGCGAGGGGACGACACCGGAGATTCAGAACGATACGCTGATCGTTGCGTCACCAGCATTCGAGACCCTACGTCAAGCGCTCTATAGACGTGGTGCCGTGGTGCAAGGCATAGAGATCACTAACAATCTGATTCCGGGCAATGTGGTGACATGTCGGTGGAGCCTAGTGACCTATCCGAGCCTACAGGCCCGACTGAACGTGGATTTGCCGAATGGCAGCAATCTCGTGGGTACTGCCACACTGAGGGCGACATCGAACACATGGTGGAGACTGCCTGCCAGCGGGAAGCTGGTCGAATACAACGGATCTGTATCGAACGATGCTCTCGCAAAAGTCAGTTCCTACTACAATCTGAAGCAATACTACTATCAGTATGCATGGAAGATTCCTGCCAACAATGACGGCCCATGCAGAATAACGTTCGAGGTCGCGCCACCGTCGTTGACGAATTGGGTTGACACGATATTGCCCGAAAATGCGGATACGCCAAATACGACTGCCGGTGTGACGATAGAGCGGTTGATAGGGCCGTGACGACTGTGATGCTCTAATCTGAAGTGTGAACGGCCGATGTGATTAAATCTGGCTTCCTATACACCTCTCCATCCCGGTTACGAACGCGAACAATTCGATACAGCACGTTTTCCGGCTCAGGTCCCTATATTTGAACGTGACCTTTCGGTAGCAGTGCGGGGACATATTCGTGGCGGCGGGTTGGTTCCAAGCGTCGGAAGTGATCGCGAGCGATCACGGAGGGATACTGGCTATGGCTGCCCCGTCTTCTCAATATCCCCATGATATTCACAGATAGGCGCGGCAGCGCCGGGCAGCTCAGAATGCGAGGAAACAGAGTGAACGGTGTGACGCGAGTGGCATGCGAATGCATTGTTTGCGTTCGTCGAAAACCGAGAGTTGAAAGCAATCAATAGTAGAAATCATCTCACCTAGGGTCGGAAAGCCGATCTGGAGCGGCAAGAAGGTGTTGTTCGGACGCCGAAATATGATATTATAATGGCCAAACAGGTGGAATGGATTACGATGCTCGTGGTGCGTAGATCAAACGGAAGATGTCGGACAACACTCAGAAGAGGAGTTGTCCTTCCCGTGGTATTTTCATTATTGAGTCTTGTGCAGGCTCAGGCGACCACAAGAGTTCTGGTGTTGGGTGGATCACAGCCCTACCTCGGCAGCCGCGAGCAGGCTTTCCCTCCGTCCGCAGTGGCTTCCAATTTCGCGGCGATACTGGCCGGTGATAGTGGCGTTTCTCAGCCGGTTTCGATGCAGTGGAGGGATACCTTTCAGACGAATGCAACAAGTGTTTTTTGCGGTCGAACCCTTATGAGCTGGTTCTACTGGCCTGATAGACACACAAGGACTTTGAACCTATTGCACGCTGGGTGGGATTACGTGGTGATGATGGACGATGCGTATGTTGCCTCAACGTTCCCGGAATATCATCTGGAAGGCGTGCGCGCGATAAGTGAGGAGGTCCGCAAGGAAGGTGGACGACCGGTGTTGGTGATGATGTGGTCCAGCGGCAGTACGACGTTGACTAATTTCGAAGAAATGGCCTATCGCGTGGGTGACGGCCTAGGCGTGCCGGTCGCGCCAGCAGGCTTGGCTTGGTCCCATGTGAGCGCGGGGCTGAAGGATTACGGTCCTCGGCCGACGCCGTGTGGGGCGTATGTCACGGCGGCCACCCTTTACAGCCGACTGTTCAATCGCACCGCCAAGGTGTCCGCCTACGTGCCATCGGGGTTGTCCATAACGAACAGGGATACGCTGGCTGATACGGCGTTTTTCACAGTGCAGACGGCAGCGGCAAGATCCCATTACAGCGGTTCGTATGCAGGTCCGACGCGGCTGATATCGCCGGCGAACAACAAGCGATACCTCGAATGTGCAGATTTCAATTCAAGCACGGAATCGGGGATCGCCGCCGGGTGGGATTCTGTGATGTCCTTGGCCAGAGTCAGATGGTATCGGTACACGAGTTCCTATCAGTCCTTCCCTACCGTCGGTCATGCCATCGATTTCTGTCAGTCACGATTTTATAATCAGGCTTACCTTCCTCGGTGGACGTCCTATGCGTCGTTCGATTACATCGACAACCATGGCGAAAACACGATGATTTACGGATTGGACCGAGTAATGTGTCCGATCCCACATCCTGAGCAGGAAACCGGCGCGGCCGACGTCACGAGTTCTTTCAGGAATCAGGGTGAATATTTTGTTCCCATCCGTCTCCTGTGGTCCCGTGTGTGGACGACACACCCCGAGATTCCGTGTCAGCCGGATGGTCACCACATGAGCGGCCAGTTGTTCCAAGGCGTAGCGGCCATGATGTATACGCTGTTGAGCGGAAGGTGTCCAGTGGGGGCCGAGCCGAGCAACACGAACTCAGTTGACTGGCAGAACTGGTTTTGCAGGAAGACAGGTTACGAGATCGCCTGGCAGTTGGCCACCCTTAATTCCCGCGTTCCGGGTTTTGAAGTGCTGCCCAGAACGGACACCGCCACAAATGTGACGCTCTCGGCGACTGAAACTCTGACAGTGCGATTCCTTTATGCGCCGACTTCCACAGTGACCGTGGCTATATTGGTAGACAACACGAATGCTGCGTTTGTTAATCCGGCCACAATGACGTTTACTCCGATCAATTATTCGACACCGCAAACGGTATCCATTCGCGGCAAGCCAGGCGCCATTTCCAGTGAGGCTTTTAATGTGACTCTTGCGGCGAGTTCTTCCGATGGCGTTTTCAACGCCCTGCACGACCAGTGGGCCTATAATACGGTGCGCTCCCAGGTGCCGTGATACATAACACGGTCAGTCTCAACAATCGGCAAAATCATTAGGCGGTGGTTGGGGGTGCTTCCGTAGTTTCTTGGGCGGTTCTGTGGTAAGCAAATCCCGACGTCTTTTGGGCGCTTAGCGTAAAGGGGGGGATTCAGGTCTACAGATCCGTTGCTCAACAGTTCTACAGCCAAAGGCACATTGACCACTTAAGAACGGACATCCCACCTTTTCTACACAATGTTCCCGTTGCTGTTTTGTTTGCACCATTTGTTAATCGCAAGCGTTCCCTTGTTCTTGCTACAACCAACCGGTGAACCCGTTTCTACAGGTTGTTTGGATCAAAATATATCATTGAATGTTCCGGCTCATTCCTATCTGACTAATCCGTCGTACTGGGCTTGTGATCCGATCCAGAACCAGAGACTGCCCCTTTTTTTGGCATTGTGTCAAACAGGAGAATTCGCTGCCACCGCCTCCAGAATGAGATCGGTCAACTTCTCCTTGCGCGCCGGGACGGCGTTTGCTTCGGGCCAGAGGTCGGTTATCAGCTGTTCCAGACTTCTTCCAGGCGTTTCTTTTCGGACGAGTTCAAGAGCTGCAACCGCGCCGAGCGCGAACCTGCGCGGCGCGATATTCTGGTCGAGCGCCACGTTCATGGTTCCGACGATTCGGTCGTGCCAGGCGAGCTTGCGACGCGGGTCGCGGATGATCCGCGCAACGCGGTCACGCAGGAAGGGATTCATCATGCGATCCAGCAAATCCTCGGCATATTCCCGATAGCCGTCGGCGGTAAAGAGCCGGTCAACTCCGCTGTGTTTGGAAATCAAGGCGCGCCCGGATTCTTCGATAAAGGCGTCATGCCCCAGCTTGAGCAATTCGGAATCGCCGTCAACGTCGGACATGAACGCGTAGTCTTTTCGATTGGCGAGATAGCCGAGCAAAGCGTGGACCGCGTTGTGGCCGTAGAGCTTGGCTTCTTCAAATGGCAGGAGATCGGCTTTCTCCTCGAAAACTTCGATTCCCCTTTTGAAGCCCGGCAGCGTAATTGCCGTGATAAGGATCCGGTTGAATTCCTCGACAAGGAACGCCCGCTCTATTCCATCTGCAACGCAGACAAGGCAGTCGGCCTTGATTTGCCCGGCATCGGTGATCACACCGCTCATCTTGCCTATGACTGTGTTGAGGAACTGGGCTTTCTTTCCCACGGCAGCGCGGGCGGAGGCATCCAGCTTACTGTAGCAGAGCTCTTGCAGAATTTCAGCCGCATGATTGTGGTTTTCTCCAGCATAAATCACGCATTGCGGCAAACTATTGTTCTCGGCTTTCTTCTTGAGTCCACATGCGATGATTTCGGCTGCGGAGCCTTCTCCACGATCGAAGAAATCAACGCTTGGCAGGGCAGTGGCAATCTCGGACGCCTCGGCGACTGCATTGACCAGTTGTTCACGGTCAGCATGATCGAGCGGGCTGAAGACTTCCACGTCAAGAACTTCGCGCTCCTCAATTCCGGCGCGGGTTGCGATGTTAACTCGATAGCGGCCTTTCGAGCGGCGCAGCGCGGCCACAACTTCCGGTACGACCTCAGCGGCGACCAGACGGCTGAAGTTGCCGGAGTTATGCGCTTCATAGAGAAAGAGGCCGGCTTGAATGGCCCCAAACCCGAATCCCACAAACGTTCTATCTCGCACTCAACACCTCCGAAGCAACAGATGAAATAGTTTTTGGCCGCAACAAGCATCCATAAATACCGATGCTCTAGTACAGCCAGCGCTACGAGCTGTGGCTGCCTTTCTTTCAAAAGCCACCTCATAGCGGTGGCTTCACCTGCTGATGCGCATAGTAATTCCCGCCGAGCCCCGTACAGCGCACACAATCACTCTTCAATACAGGCAATGTGCAATTTTTCTCCGGGTACGGCAAGGCTCGTTTCTTCAGGTCTTTCATCTTGACTTGGCAGCGCGTAACTGAGACGGTTTCCGGAAAGACATTTGCAGTTGCTCAGGTTTCCGGCGCAATGCGTTGCCGGGAGTTCGGAATCAGGAGGAGAATCCATGAAGTCTTGTTTGTTTCTAGCCTGCGTTGCGGTGCTAGCGCTGTATTCGATTCAAAACACGTCGGCCGCTATGGTTGGCGACGGATCCCGTGATACCGCCCTTTATTCCTCCAGTATTTCCAGGTTGAGCATTGGCATCGATGCCAACACCTCGGAACGTGAGATCAACCAGCACAACGCAAATCGTATTATCGATACCCAGAGCGCGGCGCTTCTCCTGGGAGTCGATCTGACGAAATGGCTGACTTTGTTCGGAACTGCCGGCGCTGCGCAATTCGAGTATAAAGGCGGGAGCGAGTACGGAGACAGCACTTTGAAATGGTCCGGCGGTCTCCAGGCGAACTTGTGGCGCACGGATATTTTGGATCCCGAGTTCATGGCCGGAACGCTCATGCTTAAGTCGGTGATCGAGTACAGTCAGTATAATTTCGACTCGAATAATTATTCCGACAAACCGAAATGGAACGATTTTGTTGCAGAATTGCCGATCAGCTATGAAATCTACACCGAACGGGAAGACGATCTGGCGCAGACGCCTTACAGCCTTGCGCTGTCGCTTGGTCCAGCCGTGTCGCTGATAAAGGGTACAACCATGGGGAACGGCAGTTTTTCGGAGAAGCAGTCCATCGGGGTGATGGGCGCGGTGGATGTTTATCTGGCGCACAACCTTTCCATTGGAGCCTACATCCAGCATTTCGATCGCAGTTCGGTTGGCGGGAACCTGATTTATCATTTCTAGTCTGAACCCTGGCGACAAACGAAATGAACATTCTGGTCACTGGTGCAGCCGGGTTCATAGGCAGTCATCTTTCGGGGCGTTTGCTCGCGCGCAAGGATCGGGTTTTCGCGCTCGATAATTTGAACGATTACTACGATCCTAAAATCAAAAAGCGAAATCTCGCAGCGCTGCTCGACTCGCCTAAAATGAATTTCAAGAAGGGCGACATCCTTGATGCCGGGCTTCTTGAAGAGATATTTTCCAGTCACAAATTCGATGTGATCGTTCATCTCGCGGCGCGGGCAGGGGTGCGGCCCAGTCTCGAACAGCCGATACTTTACGAAGAAGTCAACTGCCGCGGCACGCTAAACCTGCTGGAAGCGTCGCGAAAACACGGGATCAAACGATTCGTGTTCGCGTCCTCGTCAAGCGTGTACGGCAACGTGAAGAAGATTCCATTCAGGGAAGACGCCAGGATTGACAGGCCGGTAAGTCCTTATGCCGCAACAAAAGCCGCAGGCGAACTTTATTGCCACAACTTCCATCATCTTTACGGCATCTCGGTGACCGCGCTCCGCTTCTTCACCGTCTATGGCCCGCGCCAGCGGCCCGACATGGCCATCCATAAATTCACGAAGCTGATTGATCAGGGCAAGCCCATTCCTTTTTATGGCAATGGCCGCACCGAGCGCGACTACACCTATGTCTCTGACATCATTGATGGCGTGGTCGCGGCGATTGACAGGGACCTCGGCTTCGAGATCGTCAATCTCGGCGAATCCCGCACTACCAGCCTGACGGAACTCGTAGGAATCATCGAGACATGCCTCGGCAAGGAAGCCAAACTGAAGAAGCTTCCAATGCAGGCAGGCGACGTCCTTCGCACATGCGCCGATATTTCCAAGGCCAAACACCTGCTTGGCTACAACCCACACACGAAAGTGAAAGACGGAGTGAAGCGGTTTGTGGAATGGTATAGGGAAACCGGCACTGGTTCTTAGAAAGCAATAATCTTAACCACGGAGGTCAAGGAGACACAGAGATGATTCGTCTGCGTTTTCTCCTCCGTGTCTCCGTGACATCCGTGGTTATTGTTTCTTTAGGAAGCTACTCTACAAGCTCCAGAAAGTCCTTTTCCACCTCGACAGAAACGGCTTGACCGATCATTTCGACATTGAGCCGGACTTTGGCGGTGCCCTTGATGTCTTGAACCACGCCTTCAATGCCCATGAACGGACCTGACAATATGCGCACGCGCTTGCCTGTTTTTAGGGACTCGCAGGGAATGAGCGTTGGATCAACCATCAATGCTTTCTTGATCTGCTCGAGCTCAAAGAGGAGCCGGTCTTCGTTCAGCGGTTCGAGGATGCGGACGACGTTGTTGGATTTCAGTACGGCCAGCCGACCGTCACTGTCGAATGATGCAAACAGGTAACCGGGAAACACAGGCTTTTCGAAAGTGACACGTCTTCGCTGATAGATGCGGGTCTGCCTTCGCAGTGGCAGGTAGTAGTCAAGTTTATTGACCCTGCAATATTCGGCCACTTTCTTTTCGCAACGCGGATGAAGATATAAAACATGCCAGCTCACAGGAGAGAAACTAACCATTCTGCCGCCTGAGCGCAACCTGCTTCTGAGGACATTTTCGATTGATGGATTTCTTCCGTGACGATACTATACGCACATGATTCAATGGATTGACGCACGACGATTCATCCTCCGCTTTGCTTCATGTGGATGGCCGATTGTCCCACGACGCGCAACCTGCGCGCCCTCCCAACCTGCAAACGTGGCGGGAGGGACGGCGTGCCGCCGTCCGTTCCTTCTGCGGTTGTCTTTCCATTTCAGTCAATCAGCCATCCTGTTTGTAATATTGGCCATTTTGCTTTGCCAGACGGCTCTGGCTGCAGACATCGTGCTGGTGAAAGGCGGCTCCTCCGCACCGACGGAAGCGGACAAGAATTACGCGGAGTCGTTGACCCGTAATCTCGATCGC
Source organism: uncultured Victivallales bacterium (assembly GCA_964487695.1). Lineage (GTDB taxonomy): Bacteria > Verrucomicrobiota > Kiritimatiellia > UBA8416 > CAZASC01 > CAZASC01. Next base: position 32,092 of record CAZASC010000016.1, on the reverse strand, counting down.
TGGCTGACCGAGCTCGGAATTGGCCATGAAGTAATTTCCGACGACAAGCTTGGCTCCGGCCTTCTGGCCGACACAAAGGTAGTCATCCTTGGATACAATCCCGTGTCTCCCAAAAAGGAGCTCTGGGCATTGAAAACATATGCCGGCAAAGGCGGCAAATTCATCGTTTTCTATGGTGTCGAACCGGAGCTTGCGGAATTGATGAATGTGAAACTTGGCAAACAACTCATGACGCCCAAAGGCGGCAAATGGAGCAGTATACGTTTCAATGAGAATGCGCCAAAGGATCTGCCAGACAGTGTGACTCAAGAATCGCGTGTCATTCGATCCGTATCGCCTGTCGACGGGAAATCGAAGGTCATTGCGATGTGGCAGGATGCCGAGGGAAAGAATACCGGCGAATCGGCATTGCTGCAATCCGAACGCGGATTCTGGATGTCGCACGTCCTGCTCGATGACGGCGATGTAGAGAACAAGAAGCTCATGCTGCTCGGTCTCGTCGCGGCGCTTGATCCAACTGTGTGGCGTCCGGCTGCAATCCGTTCTTTCGAAATAGCCGGCACGGTCGGTAAATTCAGGAACTTCGAGGATGCCTGCGCCGCGCTTACCGCTCAGGCGAAAGGAACCACTCGCGAGGCGCAAGTAACGGCAGCTTTGTCCCAAGCCGACTCTCTTTATGGGGAGCTGACACAACTGCTTAATTCGCAAAAATACGTCGCTGTTGTGGAGAGGAGCCGTGCGCTCAGGACCCTGCTCGTTGACGCCTATGCCGCGGCACAGCAACCGAGAACCGGCGAATTCCGGGCCGTCTGGGAGCGCACTGGTGCCGGCCTTTATCCCGGCGACTGGAGCAAGACATGTCGCGCTCTAAAGGACAACGGCTTCACGGATGTGTTGGCCTACATGGCCGGATCGGGACTCGCGTCTTACAAAAGCAAGGCGTTTGAAGAATCGGAAATGTTCAACATCCATGGCGATCAACTGGCCCAGTGTGTTGCAGCTGCGCACGCCAAGGGCCTCAAGGTTCATGCCTGGATGATTTGCTGGAAAATGGACAATGCGCCGGAAGACATGCTCAAATCCATGAAGAAACAGGGTAGGCTGCAAATGTCGGATACAGGACAGCAGCTAGACTGGCTATGCCCTTCGCAGCCAGCCAATCGACAGCTGGAATTGGACGGAATCAAGGAGATGGCTGGAAATTATAAAGTTGATGGAATCCATCTCGACTACATCCGGTTCAAGGACTTTCACTACTGCTACTGTCCCACCTGCAAGGTGTCTTTCGAAAAGTATTTGGGGCACAGCGTTGAGGGTTGGCCGGAAGCTGTGAAAGAGGGTGAATTGAGAAAAGAGTTCTGCCGCTGGCGCGCCAGCCAGATCACAGGCTTTGTCCGGGATGCGAGCGTTGAAGCGAAGAAAGTGAATCCCGACATCAAGATTTCTGCCGCGGTTTACGGAAAGTTCCAGTGCTGTGCCGACAGCGTTGGCCAGAACTGGCCGTCGTGGCTTGAGAAGAACTACGTGGATTTCATATGTCCCATGGATTACACCAACAGCCTGCAGCAATTCGACACATACGTGAAAAGTCAGGTCAATCTACCCACAGCCAAAGGCCGGATTTATCCTGGAATCGGTGTCACCGCAACCGAAAGCCGGCTCGATCCCATCCAGGTAATTGATCAAATCGTCGCTGCAAGAAAAGACGGCGCCACCGGCTTCGTCCTTTTCGATCTCAACCGTGGGCTGGAGAAAGACTACTTACCGTTGTTCCGCCAAGGGTTGACGGCGGAATGAAGCCTCTTCTGGGTGAACATTCCGACTGATGCCGGGACAACATACTGCGGATTACCGCTGACCGTTGCCGCCCTACCAATTGGCCGACACTACAGCATATTCCCACGTCACGATTACAAGCGCCACTGCTGTCGCCAGAAAGACGAAAACAAGGGAAAATCTTGTAGGAGCGGCTTTATGCCGCGATGATTGGTCGCATCGCCTTATTTGCTCACCGCGACATAAGCCCACATGTTGCACTTGGGACAGAATCGTCAGTGTTCATTGCATAGACAGCAGGTAAAGCTGGAGACCAGTGATCACGCACGGTTCAATCCAAGCAATTGAATTTGCATCGCCAAAACGATTCTGGCAGGCTGCGCGAGTCATGAGTAACGACGGCAATCTTCTGCAAGTGAACGATCTGAAGGTCTGGTTTGGATCTCCAAAGGATCCGATTCGGGCCGTTGACGGCATCACATTCTCTGTCCACGAAGGTATGACGGTCGCTCTGGTTGGCGAAAGCGGTTGTGGCAAAAGCGTCACAGCCATGTCGCTGGCGAAGCTGGTTCCGTCGCCGGCCGGCTTCTACGCAGGCGGCGAAATACTGTTCGATGGGCGCGATGTGCTGAAGATGACTGATAAGCAACTGACGGAGGTCCGCGGCGGTTCCATTTCCTATGTTTTTCAGGAACCCGGCTCGGCCCTCAATCCGGTTTTCAGAATCGGATACCAGATTGGAGAGGCGGTAAAACTTCATCGGAGGGATGCCGATACGCATGCGGAGACAGTTAAGCTCATGAGCATGGTGGGGCTTCCCGATCCGGAAACGAGGATGAAAGCTTATCCTCACGAATTGAGCGGCGGCATGCAGCAGAGGGCGATGATAGCGATGGCGCTGGCATGTCGTCCGAAACTTCTTGTGGCAGACGAACCGACCACGGCGCTAGACGTGACAATCCAGGCGCAGATACTCGAACTGCTGAAATCCCTGCAGGCGGATTTAGGCATGGCGGTTCTGTTGATAACTCACAATCTTGGATTAGTCGCCGACATAGCCCACTTTGTGAACGTGATGTATGCGGGTCGGATTGTCGAATCGGGCGATGTTGAAGACGTTCTCATGCGTCCGGCGCACCCGTACACGAGGGGCTTGCTGGATGCCGTCCCGAGGCTGGAGAACGAAGGGAAGAAAATGAAAGGCATAGACGGGTCGGTGCCGCATCCGGGCCGGCTTCCGCAGGGCTGCAAATTCTGGCCGCGCTGTCCGAAGGCGCAGGAGGCATGCCGTGGTGAGGAGCCTGGCATTACGACGACCGATGCAACTGAGAAGCGGAAGCCGCACAGTTTCAGGTGCTATTTTCCACTATGAACAACGATAAGCCAATACTGGAAATCGAAGATCTTTGCGTCTACTTCAAGGTGCGCGAGGGCCGTCGGGAATTACGCGCTGTTGACGGTGTGAGCTTCTCCATAGGCAGGAGCGAAAGTCTCGGTCTTGTCGGAGAAAGCGGCTGTGGAAAGTCAACAGTCGGCAATGCAATAATCGGCCTGACTCCAATTCACAGCGGACACGTGAGGTTCGACGGAAAGGACATGGCTGGCGTTAGCGGTCGCGCCCAGAAGCGCTTTAGACAGCAGGCCCAGATGATCTTCCAGGATCCGTTCGGAGCATTGAATCCTCGAATGTCCGTCGGCTCAAGTATTCGGGAGGTTCTGAATGTTCACAAGCTCGTTCGGGGCCGCAGTGCACAGGAGGCGCGCGTCGCCGAACTTCTCAAGGCGGTCGGTCTCGAACCGGAATATGCGTGGCGCTATCCGCACGAATTCAGCGGCGGACAGCGGCAGCGGATCGGCATTGCACGCGCACTGGCGCTTCGCCCGGCGCTGATTATCGCCGACGAACCCGTCTCGGCGCTGGACGTTTCTGTCCAGGCCCAAATTCTGAACCTGATGAAGGAGCTTCAGGAGAAAATGGGCTTGTCATATCTTTTCATCGCGCACGATCTGGCGGTTGTCAGGTACATGTGCGATAGAATACTTGTCATGTATCTGGGCAAGATTGTGGAATCGGCTTCGTCGTCGGAGCTGTTCGCGCGGCCAGCGCATCCTTATACGGAAGCTCTGCTCTCAGCTGTCCCTGATGTGGATAAGGGCATGCGATCGAGAAAAAATGGGTCGCGCAGGATTGTTCTCAATGGCGATGTGCCGTCGCCGACCGAGACCATTCCGGGTTGCCCATTCCATCCGCGCTGTCATCGCGCGAAAGATATTTGTTCCAGGAAAGTGCCCGAAACGCACAAGCTCGGCAAAGGACACGTCAGTGTGTGTCATTTCGCGGAAGAGCTGGCGGGGTAATGCCCGTTTCTCCTAAGAAGGTTTCTCGCAAAGCCGCCAAGAATACCAAGATGTATGATCTTTGCGTCTTTGCGAGAACTCCTTGTGACAATGCGACCTGTTCCCGCCTTTCTTTCTTCTCGCCACACCGCGTTGATTATGGCGATTGTACGTCCAACAGATACCAACTCTGCAGGGACTAGAAATGAACGCTGAAAGGAACAGATCCACTGTGAAGGAGAAGGATAAAGGACGACTGTAATTCAGGTTTGCGATGCCAAGAATGGAGGCGGCGGCATTGATTGCTGCAGGGACGTGCTGGAAGAATGACGGATAGACAGGATTAACGTCGATATTCAGTGTTGAAACGGTCGCAGTTTATTGGACGTAGCATCCAGATGGTTTATTCTGTATGGCATCGGAGACAGTCTCCTGTGCCGCAGGACCATAGACCGTAATTCGGGATAGTGGTCCATAGTTCCTAGGAGCCACAAAGCGTTTGACCTCTTTGTAGTGCGTTAGGAAGAACAATCGCTCTTTCTCGTTTTCAAACAAGGGGCCACCGTGCAAGTGTTGATTCTGTTCCATCTCGAACGTCCGGAGTACGAGATAATCAGGCCGCAGTTCTTTCAGTATTCGCGCGAAGGCTTCTGCGTTTGTACCAGAGCGACGCCGGATACGCACAACTTCAGGGCTCACCAATCCAGCGATGTCAATTACTCTCCTTTCAGAAAAATATGCCTGATAGCCCACGGCTTCCATTGCTACAGTGGCGCCCGCTGGTGTGTGATCTCGGAGCCATTCGCCGACCGGTCGTCTCAACCCTGTCTCCAGAGTTGATTGGAACATTCTGCTGCGGAAGAATTCCCATCGAATATCCATCATAATAATAGTTGACATCGGAAGTAGCAGAATCGCCATGGCGATGAGGAACATGTGACGTCGATGGAGCGCGAGATTATACCAGCGAAAACAATCCGACAACTCGCCTATACCTATTCCAATTAGCGAGGACGTGCAAAGTATCACTGGTGTCAGGTACCAATCGAAATCGAGCGAGGCTCTTCCAATATAAAGAGCGACGATGTAGCATGCAGGAAATACCACGAACAGCAAGGCAGCAGCGCTCTTGCGGCGCAATATACCGACGACACCAAATAGAGTGGCAAAACCAATGAGCATAGTCGGCGCGCAGTTGCACTGAGTCGTCAACCACTGACTCCACATCTGCACCCTTTCGATTGACAGAAGAGAATCTGAGAGCCACGCTGTTGGCCCCACAATGCGTTTGGCAATGACTGTGTGTGGTATCGGAGAGCCAAAGTACCAACCGGCCATTGCCGCCGCGGGCAGCAAACACCCCACCAATACGGCGACCTGTATCATGGCTCCTCGCCAGGATACCCTGAAGGAATACAGCAAGAGAAGGGCTGCCCATATAATGCCGTCAATTCGGGTCAAGACCAGTAGTACAGAGAGGATGCCGGCAAGTATCCACTGCTTCTTCAACGTTGACAACATGCTGCTAAGCATTAGAAGTATTACGAGCGGTGTCTCCATTCCACCGCAGGTGGTTAGGAGTACCGTTCGGTTTGTTACAAATACGAGAGGCCCCAGGAAAGAGACAATCGACGATTCGGTGACTCGGTATAAGATATTGCACAGCACCACTGCTGCAGCAACGCCGCAGAGCAACATCAGGCAGACTGAGATATCTGGGATGGCGGACACGCCGAAGATCTTGGCGCCCGCAGCAAGAATCAGAGCATGCAGTGGGGCGGTTGTTCCCAAGACGTGTTCGCCAGGGTTGAAGGTAAAACCGTTGCCCACAGCAAGATTGCGCGCGTATCGGTATGTAATAAAAGCGTCCTCCAGATTGACGCCGCTGTAAATGCTATAGGACGCAAAGAGAAGAAAGCTGAGTGCTGCTACACTCCACACAATTCCCCTTTGGCTTTTAAGCAGAGAAGCCAAGTAATTCATCGTCTAATTCATAACATTTGTAACCAGTTATGAGCAACCACAACAATGTAAGGGTCGTGGCGTTCTGGGATCATCCATTAGAGGTCGGCGTCAAGAGACAAAAACGCTCAATAGAGTTCTTCTAATCTCTTTATGCCGAACTACGCTAATCCTTACACGGAAGCTTTGCTCTCGGTGGTTACTGATGTGGCCAAGGGCATTCGATCCAGAAAAGGCGGGTCGCGCCGGATCGTGCTCAAAGTCGACGTGCCGTCGGCGACTGAGACCATCCAGTGCTGTCCATTTCATCCTCGTTGTCACCGTGAGAAAAGCATTTGCGTAAACTTGAGAATAGTTGTGTGAAGGTCACGCCGTTCAGAAAAAAACCAGGCGCCAAATCGGGTGAGGACACCCGACGCTACACCAAAGAACGTTCGCTGCTGTAGCGTTTTCCGTCTCGGCCAATAAGAAAGTATTAAGCGACCAGGTTGACGCGTACACGCTTGTCGGGATGGCTGGCGGGAAACCGGCCCTACCTTGCCTTAGTGTTCCTTGTGAACTTTGTGGTGAAAACTACTTCGTTCTTCTCTGCCGAATTGCCTCGAACAGGAAAATTCCCGCAGCGACGGAAACGTTGAGGCTCTCGACTTTTCCGCACATGGGGATTTTGGCTACGACATCGCAGCACTCGCGTGTGAGGCGGCGCATGCCTTTGCCTTCCGCGCCGAAAATGATCGCTGTCGGCGCCGTCATCGGCACGTCATAAATGGCGGTCGTGGCATCACTCGCCGCGCCGACCAGTTGAATGCCGTGCTCGTCCTTCAGCATGCGCAATGTCCGGGCGAGGTTGGTGACCGGCACGAACGAAACTGTTTCCGCCGCGCCGGAAGCCACCTTGCGGACAGTGGCGTTGAGTCCAACCGAATTATCCTTTGGAGCGATGACTGCGCAAACACCAGCTGCATCCGCGCTGCGCAGGCACGCGCCGAGGTTGTGTGGATCCTGCACTTGGTCGAGGACAAGCAGAAGCGCATCATCCTTACGGGAATCCAGGATACGTGGAAGATCGTGCTCGGTGAGAGTGCGCAGGCCGCTGGAACAGCGAATGACAACACCCTGGTGATGCCGGGCGCCGGTCATCTTGTCGAGCGCTTCGCTTGGTTCCTCATGGATCGGAATGCCCAGTTCCCGGGCTTTCTCGGCAAAAACCCGGACGCGGTGGTCCTTACGTTCCTTCTCGAACCAGATTCCTTTGATTCCAGCAGGTTCGTACTTCATCGCCGCGTTCACGGCATGCCATCCGAATATCAGTTCTTCATTTGCCATTCGATCCTCCATTTCGCGAAGAAGGGACACCGTCAATTTCAAAGTCGCATATGAGAGGCAGGTGATCCGAGTAGGAGACATTGGGCATGAAGAAACGGATCGGCTTGATTTCGGCGCTGTGCAGGATGAAATCCAATTCGCGTTTGGGCGACCAACTGGGGTAGGTGGGCATTTCTGTTTGGGAGGCATTGGTCAAACCGGTTGCGGCGAGAAACAGCCTGATCTCGCGATCGCCCCACCGGGCGTTGAAATCGCCGCAGACGATATGCGGCTTGGCAGTGTCCTTTACCAGAGAGTAAAGGTCGGCAAGCTGGTGATGTCGTGCACGGTAGCTCAAGGCGAGATGTACGAGGAAAACCGTAAGATTTTCCAGTTCGAGTTCGATTACAAGTTTCTTCACGCCCTTGTCGAAATAATGGTACTTCTCGTTTTTGATCGTGTCGCGGGCAAGGAAGGCATTCCCCTGCTTATTCACAATGGGCAGGAAACGTGTCAGCGAAAACTTGCTGTATTTCGTTCTGAACGTGTTGTAGTGGCCGAGCGCTTCCCCTATGATCTGCGCCTGGTTCATTTTGTCCGAGCGCACAGATCCGGTATCAACCTCGACCAAGCCGACAATATCAGGGTCCATTGACCGGATAAACTCGGTTATGTCCTTCAGGTTCGACGTTGTTCGCCGCAGGTAACCGCTCCACGGAAACAGGAAGTGTTTTTCACCGGTCCCGTAACGAATGTTATATAGGAGAAATCTCACTGGGAAGTGTATAAGCTAAACAGTTGGGGAAATAAAGCCCGCTTTTCGGAAGGCATAATACTTTTCGCGGACGCGCATCGCTCGGAACAGAAGGAAGCCGAAAAATTCCTTGCCAGGTATTTGTGATCAGAAGATAGCAACCAGCTGTTTGACACGTGTCCCTGCTGGCAAACATCGCAGGCCAGACGGCGAGCTTTCGTCGTTGAACATTGAGTGTCAATATCATAGACTTGGTTCTAATCATGACTACTACCACAAATTTTCTTGCGGGGCTGCTCGAGAAGACGGCGTTGTTTTCCAGTGATCAGCTGACCAATCTGCTTGAAGCCGCCAAAGAAGACAACATCAGCATCACCGATGTCGTGATCCGCGAAGGATACATGCGCGAGGATGAGTTTCTGCCGGCGCTGGCGAAGGTGCTCAATGTTCCTTTCATACGTCTGGGAACGCAGGAAATACCACAGGAAGTGCTTGAACGCCTGCCGACGAAGGCTGTCTTTCAATACAACGTGATTCCTGTTTCTTTCGAGAAAGGAACGCTTCTCGTAGCCACGAATAATCCCTTTGACGCCGGACTGGTGGACTCTCTTCGACTGGCGGCGGGTACAAAGATAAAACTGGCGCTGAGTCCGTCCGACGACATAGGCAAGGCTGCGACAAAGCTATATGGCGTGGGCGCCGAAACTGTTGATCGAATGATGCAGGACGACCGGTTCGATCTCACGCTCGATATGGATCCGAAGAAGACCGATTTGAGTGAGTTGAACCAGGAGGCTTCTATTGTAAAATTCGTCAATCAGATCATTTGGGAGGCCTGCCAGCAAGGTTCGACGGATATTCATTTCGAGCCCATGGAAAATCAGTTGCGCATTCGATACAGAGTTGACGGCGTCCTGCACCAGACGCCGGTGCCTGCGCAGTTGAACAGGTTCCAAGCCGCAATCATTTCCCGAATCAAGGTCATGGCCAACATGGACATAGCGGAGAAACGTCTGCCGATGGACGGCAAAATCGGCTTGCGCGTCCAGAAGGACGATATCGACATCCGTGTTTCCACGATGCCAACGGTTTATGGCGAAAGCGTGAGCCTGCGCCTGCTCCAGCGCAGGGGCGAATTCATAGGTTTGCGCGACCTTGGAATGAACGACAGAGACAATGCGCTGGTTCATAAGCTCATCAATCGCCCGAACGGCATCGTTCTTGTCACTGGTCCGACCGGGTCAGGAAAGTCAACTTCGCTCTACGCATACCTGAGCGAGATCAACACCATGGATCAGCGCATTCTGACTGTTGAGGAGCCGATCGAGTATGAAATGCCAGGGATCAACCAGGTTCTTGTGCGTCCTGAGATAGGATTGACTTTCGCAAAAGCGTTGCGGCATTTCCTGCGGCAGGATCCGGATATCATAATGGTGGGAGAAGTGCGCGATTTGGAAACAGCCGAGATAGCAATCCAGGCAGCGTTGACCGGTCACCTTGTTTTCAGCACGCTGCACACGAACGATGCGTCCTCGGCTTTCACCCGTCTTCTGGATATGGGTGTTGAGCCGTACCTGCTTGCCTCTGCGGTCGAGGGCGTGGTTGCGCAACGGCTTGTCCGCAAGTTGTGCGATACCTGCAGGCAGCCGGTCGAAAAGATTGACGTTTCCTACCTGCGCGAGATTGGTTTTCCGGTGGATCAGCTCCTTAAAGAGAAGGTCATATATGGTCCCGTCGGCTGCGAGCGCTGTCGCACAACAGGATTCAAAGGCCGGCGTGGCATATTTGAGGTTCTGGATGTTACCGAGCAGATGGAGTCGCTCATCATTCTGCATAAGGCGGCAAACGAACTCAAACAGCAGGCCATGACCGAAGGAATGGTTACACTGCGCGACGATGGCTGGATGAAAGTGCTTGCGGGGATCACGACGCTTGACGAGGTTTTGAGGGTCACCGAGGAGAACGAGTAGTGCCAACTTTCATCTATACGGCCAGGAACAAAGCCGGCGAAAAAATCGAAGGTACAGTCGAGGCCAATGACCGCCGCGCCGTGATGGTTCAGGTTGAAAAGCTGGGATTGATTCCCGTGTCCGTCAAGGATGTCGCGGCAGCGCCTCAAGCAACGGCCAAGGTGAAATTTGGCCTGACGCGGAACAAGATGAGCACACGCGATGTGCTCATCTTCACCACCGAATTGAGCGATCTGCTGGCTTCCGGCATGACGCTGGGCAACGCGCTCAATTGCCTGGCAAACCGCAAATCTGGAACCATAGGCGACAAGATAATAGCCGAGCTTCGCGACGAAATCATAAGGGGCGCGAGTTTGTCGGAGGCTTTTGCAAGGCATCCGGCGACCTTCTCGAAACTCTACGTGAGCATGATCAAAGCTGGTGAGACAGCGGGCGCAATAGACGAGGTGCTGCGGCGTCTGGTGGACCATTTTGAACGTGTGCAAGAGACAAAAGAGAAAGTTGTGATGGCGCTCGTATATCCGATGATCGTCTTGTTCATGGGCTCGCTAACCTTGGTGTTTTCCATGGTATATGTCATTCCGCAGTTCAAGCAGATATTCGACAACATCGGGCAGACTCTGCCTCTTCCGACGCGAATCTTGATCGGAATGAGCGGCTGGCTTGCCCGGTACGGCCTGATTGCTGCTGCGTTCATCGCTGTCGGGATTGTGATGGCAAACCGCGCGGTCAAGACGGAAAAAGGCATGTTCTGGTGGCACGGTTTTCTCCTGAAGACTCCGTTGATACGCGGCATTGTGGCGTCGAGCACCTACGCCAACTTTGCCAGGACGCTGGGCACTTTGATGGCAAACGGCGTGCCGGTGCTTCAGGCGCTCGGAATTGTCGAGAAGACGGTTGATAATGCGGTAATCGGCAAGGAGATCAGGAATGCGCGGGAGCGAGTCACGGACGGCACGACAATTTCGGGGCCGCTGGCGGCGGGCAAGGTGCTGCCGACGATGATGACCGACATGCTGGCCATTGGCGAGCAAACCGGAGACATGACAAGCGCGCTGAAACACATAGCAAGGCGCTATGAGAATGAACTTGATAGAAACATAAAGATATTCACGACAGCTCTCGAACCTATTCTGATCATCTTTGTCGCTATCATGGTTGGGTTCATCGCGGTGAGCGTGCTGATGGCCGTTTTCTCGATGACCAATGGTTTGGGATCAGGAGGATAGGTAGAAAGGAAATGATATGACAAAACAAAAATATAAGTCTGGGTTTACACTGATAGAAATGTTGCTGGTGCTGACTATCATCGGCTTGCTGGCCGCAGTCGTTGTGGCGAAATTCTCCGGCACTGGAAAAAAAGCCAGAATTGACACAACGCGTGCGAGTGTTTCCGCGCTTTGCACAGCCATAGACGCTTACGAGATCGATTGTGGAACATATCCATCCAGTCTGCAGGGGTTGGTAAAGAGTTCCGGTGAACCGAATTGGCATGGGCCGTACATCGGGGGTGCCGATATCCCGATGGACGCATGGGGAACGCCATTCGGATACGTACCCAGGGAAAACGATTTCGAGGTGCGTTCTGCGGGACCTGACAAGGCGATGAACACCTCTGACGACATCACGAACTGAGCAGCGTATCGTTCAGCGTGTACGTATAGAACGAATCGGTAGGGCCGGTTTTACACCGGCCATAGCCGACATAAAGTCGGCTCTACCAGAAGATGCTTATCGAATATGACACGATAATGTTAGCTAGATTCCAAAGACGTTCTACTCGTGCCTTCACTCTCGTCGAGATGATCCTCGTGCTGACGATTATCGGTGTTGTCGTCGCCGTCACCATGCCAAGTCTTGTCAGGTCAATCAAAGGCAACAGGCTGAGGACCGCTTCGCGTACCGTCGTCACTGCGGGCCGCTATGCCAGAAGCATGGCGGTAATGAAACAGTGCGGAGAAGTCGTCACGTTCGATCTCGATAAAGGAATAATATCTGTGGCGCAGTCGGAGCGATCCGCCAATCCGGACAGGCTGGCCGCCGGCCGGAATGGCGATCATGGCGCCGTTCCAGACACGGGCGGAAACAGTGCTCAAATACCGGCTGGAGAATCAACGAATTCCACGGAAGGCGTGGGGGGAGAAAAAGGCGGCAGCCTTGTGCAGCGGCTTGACAGAGTGAAGATCGTATCTGTCGGGATCGAAAACGGCGCCAAACAGGACAAGGGCATCTGTTCGATCAATTACCGGACCAATGGAACGTGCGATCCGTATGTTGTTGTGATGACGGATGAAAGCGGAGCATCCTTGACAATACAAGTGGATGCTCTCTCCTCCGTCAAGACGGAAAGCGGTGCGCGGTGAAGAAGGGTTTCACGCTCGTCGAAGTGCTGCTCGCGGTCGTCATTCTAAGCCTCGGCATGGTGGTCATCCTGACGGCGACGAGCAGATGCCTCTCTGTAATGAAGAAAGCACAGACGTACCAGAATGCCATCTGGGCGCTCAATGCCGCCGAGGCGGAACATCCTCTCGCGGCTGTCACGAACGATATAAAGAGTCTCGAAGTCTCCGACGCTAAATATGGGGAATTCACATATGCCAGAACCGTTGGCGACGACACCGACGATGATGGCCTGTATCCAGTTCACTCCCGGGTTTCGTGGACGGAAAAAGGCCATGATTCATTTGAGGAAGTGGTGTGTTATGTATTGTATCTTGAAGATAAACAAAAAAAATAGCGGTTTCACGCTTATCGAGATTCTGCTCGCGCTAATGATCATGGCTGGTGTGTGTGCCGCCACGTATATGACATTTTCGGTTGTGAGCACGGCATGGAAAAAAGGTATGGCGATGAGCGACGATTTGCACCACGGCGATTTCGCGATCGAGCAACTGGTCATGGCTTTGCGATCGGCGTATTACCCACAGACCGGTGGCGGGAACGGAATGTATGGGTTTCAAATGAAGAACAATGGAGGCGGCGAAAACTCGAGCGATGTCATCAGCTGGGTAAAGCTCGGGGGGGCACTTGTCGGGACGGATTGTCCTTTTTGCGAGAGTCCGCATCGTGTCCAATTCTGGGTTGGCGAGAACAAGGACGGCGAAAACTGCGGTGCAGTGCGTGCATGGCAATTGCAAGGGCAAGCTGAAGATTTCGACCCCGAGAAAGTGTCGCCACAATTCATATCCCGCGAGATCACCGGTTTCAAATGCCGGGTTTCATACAGAAAGGTCAATGACGAGGTGGAGTGGCTTGACGAATGGGAGGATGCCCTGACCAATAAGCTCCCAACCATGGTTGAAGTGACACTCTACATGAGACCTCTGAGCGATGGAGAGAAAGCAGTCGAGGTGAAAAGGGTGGTGACGATACCGGTTGCTCCGTTGTCAGGGCCGTGGAAATAACGGCATGAAAGAGAAGACGAATAACGTTGGAAGAATGGACGGGGACACGCTGCTCATCCCAATCCATTTACGGGCTGGGAGGGCACGCATGCTGCGCGCCTTGAATCAATCGACAACTCGCGTTGACAATAGCGCCAGGCCAAGAACGGCATCGGCACTGATTGTGGTCCTATGGGTGGTGTGTCTGCTTTCGATAATGGTCAGCTCATTCGCCTTCGATGCCCAAGTCGAGGCGAAGATCACGTCGTACTACCGCAAACGTACGAAGGCTGAATGGCTTGCGCGTTCCGGAATGGAAGTTGCCAAACTTTTGATGATAAAAAGCGCCGATCTTAAAACATCGCAAATTGAGGATAAGGACAAAGACAAAGATGACCGGTGGTATGAACCAGCCAAACGTCTATCCGAGGGGCTGGCCATTCGAGGGCTGACTGAAAAACTTGGAGAAGGGACAATAGAACTCGACATTATTCCAGAGCCGGCCCGTCGCAACGTGAATCTGCTGGATATCGAGGGTTGGAAGGGTGTGCTCGATGTTGCCGGTGTTCCCGCGGAAATGTGGGACGATTTGATTAACGCCGCCCTTTATTGGACGGGCAAGAGCGTCGACGACAAAGCAGGAACGGACGACTACTATGCCACGTTGGATCCGCCTTACCGGGCCAGAAGAGGGCCAGTTGACACGGTCGGCGAACTTCTGCTTGTAAAGGGCTTTAACAGAACGATACTATACGGCGGAATTCTTAAATCCGGAGATGGAAAAGAAGGCGGAGTTCAGGACAAGAAGGAAGAGCCCATAGTCCTTACCGGCATTGACGATATGCTGACCACTTATGGCGGATCGAATGGCGGAACCAACGGAAACGGCATTGCCACTGTGAATGTCAACGCTGCCTCACGAAGGGTCCTGATGACGCTGCCGGAAACTGACGACATGGTAGCCGATGCGATTATCGAGGAGAGGGAAGGTCTGGTCGACGCTCAAGGCGAACGGGAAAATACGGCGTTCAAAGACGCAAGTGATTTCTTTGGCAGGATCCCGGAAGCGTCGCCTGCGATGAAGTTATACGTGGCCACAGACTCGGGGGTTTTCAGGATAACTTCGTCAGGAGTAGTGCATGGGGTCAAAAAGCAGATTTCATGTATTGTTCAATATGCCAATCGAAATATGACGATTCTGAGATGGAGAGAAGAGGATTGATACGGCGGCGTCAGGCCGAATAGGCAGCTTATGGCAGAGAATGAGATAACAGGCTTGGTGATAACCGGGAAAGTCGTCGAATGGGCGACAGTACAGAGAACCAAGGATGGCTTTCGAGTTGTCGCTTCAGGTCGGACCGAATATGAGCAGGCAAAAGACGGGACCACTCCGATTTCAGAGCCCGCGACGGACACCGAAGATACTCCGGAATCCCGGCTGAAGAAAGCGCTTGCCGGTCTGAAAGGGCTGGTGACCGTTGGTGTTCAATCAGAGCAACTCATTTTGAGGACGATCAATCTCCCCCCGGTTGATGATGATGAACTGGCCAGCATGGTTCAACTGCAGATGGATAAGTTCTCGCCTTTTCCCCTGGAAACCATGGTGGTTTCGCACGAGGTATTGGAGAGGCGTGCAGAATCGCATCGCGTCCTCATCGCCGGCGCCAAGCTTGAGACCATAGAGGAGCTTGGCAAAGCTCTAAGATCTGGCGGCGTTGATGCTCTTCGCGTGGATGCTGCGATACTTGGCAGATGGCGTTCGTTGCAGGACGTGGGGTATTCTGCGCATAAGGGGCGCGAAATCGTGGTGCTGCTTACAGAATCTCATCCCGAGCTGATGGTGTTACAGGACGGCATTCCAATAGTCTTCCGGTCGCTCAGCGACAGCGAAGGCATTAGCGAGGCTGAGTTCGCGGAAGATACCGTAATGACACTTACGCAGACGCTCATGTCGCTTGAACTGGAACATGGCTTTGCGGGAGAGTGTCATGTTTCGGTGTGGCACAGTGGAAAAACGCCGGAACTGCTGGCCGCGAAATTGAGGGATTGTTGTCAGTGTGAAGTGGCGCTCAAGTCTATTGAATCGCTGCCTTCTGTCTCAGAGGGGTTGGCCAGAAGAGCAATGGAACAAGCCGCGGCCGGGCTCGATCTGACGCCACCAGTCTGGCGTCAGGCCGAACAGGCGCGGCTCTTCAAGACGAGGATGCTGGCGACGATTGCCGCTGTAGTGGGGCTTTGGGCTGTTTTTATGATCGCGGTTTTCGGAGGACTGTACGTTGAAAATCTCAGTCTTGAGCGGTTAAAGGCAAAGAAAGCCGAGCTGGATAAATCTGCCAGGGAAGTTCGCAACACCAAAGAGAGGGTTGTGATGATAGGTCGCTACATGGACCGGTCAAAATCGTCGCTCGAATGTCTGCGGGAAATCAGCTTGCTTCAGCCGCAGGGAGTGGATTTGACTTCATTAGCTTACAGGAAAGACGAAGATGTCAAGCTGTCGGGCGAAGCTGACTCAGCGAACCTCGTGTACGACTTCAAGAACAAGCTGGATGGTTCCGGTTTCTTCAAAAGCTCGACCCTGGACGGACCGCGCCGCGACCCGCGAAGAAGCAAGGAAATATTCGACATGGATTTGATGCTGTCTGGAGGCGTCAAATGAAGATATCCCCAAGTGAAAAGGTTTTGGGACTGATCACGACGACACTTGCGCTCTTTGCGGCAACATACATGGCGGCCAGGTCAAGGATCGCGCAGTTCCAGGAAATTGCGCTTGAACGGGTCAATATCCAGAAGCAGATCACGGCCGATATCGAGACAATAGCGCAGAGGCAAAAGTGGGAGAAAGAGTACGCCAAACTGAGTAAGCTGATGCCAACTCTTCCGGCGGAAAAGAAAACCGATGCGCATTGGCTGGAGATAATGGACAATATTGCGTCCAAGAATGGCGTCAAGATATTCAAACGGCAGGCGGGCGAAGAAAAGAAACTGGGCAATGTCTACGAATTGCCGCTGGAGTGCAAGGAGTGGGAGGGTTCGCTGGATTCCATGCTGCATTTTCTCTTTGATATGCAAAGCGAGGGTGCTATGCTGGATATACGCCAATTACAGGTGAAGCCGCAGGGCAAAGGGGTGCTGAGAGGGAGATTCATGTTGTACTGCGCCTATATGAGAGAGTCGCAGAAGACAAAATAGTCGCAGTCTGTCGGAGCAATGGAATATGAGTAGAGACAGTGGATGCAAAATGAATCTGGCGCTCGTGTGTCTGCTTTTCGGAAGCGCTGCGCTCGCACAGGCCCCAACGCCCGCTCCAGCAACACCGCAAACGCCACCTTCCGCTCCGCACCAACCCGCTCATGCTGGTCCGGCGAAAGCTCAGAATGCGAATTTGAGTCTCAGGTTTAAGAACGCTCCAATGGACATGCTTCTGCAGGATTACAGCGAAAAGACGGGGCGCACCCTGTTGCAGCAACCTAACATTCCCAAGGCCAATATCACACTCGAAGGTCAGACGCAGCTTACACTTGATGAGTATCTCCAGGCCATGGACAGCGTCCTGGCGATGAACGGCGTGGCCTTGCTGAAAGTTGGCGACAAATTCTTAAAAGTCGTGCTCATCGCTACTGCGCTTCAGGAAGAAATGGAATTTCGCGACGAAAGCCAGGGGCCGCCACCTATCAGACCGGAGCTGGTCAGCCAGATGATTCAGCTTCAGTATATTACCACCGCCGAGGCGCAGCTGGCAATTGCCCCGCTCAAGCATTCCGTCTACGCGCAGATAACTCTTTTCGATCGCATAAACAGCATCCTGTTGACGGACACCTCGGCGAATGTCAACCGCATCATGCAGATTTTGAAGTACATTGACCAGCCCACCGAGGCTAAAGAAGAGCCCAATATTATCGAAATTCATTATGCCAATGCGGCCGATATAAAGAAGAAGCTGGACGATGTAATCGCCGATCAGCAGAAGGACGCCGCTCAGTCCACGGTTCCACGGATGAGAAACGCCGGTTCACCTGGCGTTGTAACGACGCCCACCGTGCCCGGCGTCATCAGGGCTGCGCCAGCTACGACCAGAACGCAATCCCAGCCGGATGAAGCTATCACAGAAGCGGAGAAGGGCATCATCCTTGGCAAGGTGAAGATCATTGCGGACGACCGGACCAATATTCTCATCATCATCACCCGCCACGAAAATATGGTGGGCTTCTTCGATAAGATCATCAAGGTGCTTGACGTTCCGACGGCGCCCGATGTGACGGTCAAGGTTATACGCCTTCAATATGCCAACGCCGAAAAGACGGCTGCAACGTTGAATACTCTTATTGGCGGCAAAGCCGCCGATAAATCCAAGGACGCAGCGGCCAAGCCCGGCGCGCCCGGAGAACAGGGCAAGAGCACTTCGCTCAACGATTACGTGCAAAAATTAGAGAACCCTGTCACGTCGGCGACAACGGCAAATTTAAAATCAAAAGTTGGCGAACTTTCAGCCTCTAATATCAAGATCCTAGCAGACGACCGCACCAACGCGCTTCTGCTAATGGCCAGCAAGGGCGATATGGCTGCACTCGAGGAAATGGTCAAGGATATGGATATCATGCTTTCTCAAGTCATGATCGAGGTTGTGATTTTCAAGGTCAACCTTGTGAATCAGAACGAGCGCGGAGTGGACATGATTCAACGAGCACTGGTTGCCTACGAGCAGGGCGCGAACGGCACCAAGAATGCAAAAGTGGCGTTCGCGGGGGTTGCTGGCGGCGGCAACAACAGGTCCCAGATGCAAGACCCGATGACGTTGACTTCCTTAAATGGACTTTCTTCGACTTCCGGCAATCTCACCTACTACTTCACTTTCTTTGATTTGAACCTTGATGCCATCATCCAACTTATCGAATCCAACAACAAGACGCAGATCCTGTCATCGCCACAGATACTGACCACGGACAACGAACCTTCAACGATCAATGTCACTTCGCAGAAATATTTCTTTAACGGTTTGAAGCCGGTTACAGCAGCAAATGGCTCGACGGAATATATTGACGATGTCATCACAAAGGCAGTGGGAACGAAACTGACTGTAACGCCACACATCAATGAGAAGAAATTTGTTGTTATGAAGATTGAGCAGACGCTGGATGAAGAGGGAGCCGGCCAGACGGTGCAGGGCGCAGGCGGCCCAGCCGTATGGCCAACGATAGACTCCTCGTCGATCACGGCGAATGTGGCCGTAAGAAGCGGGGAGACCATTGTCCTTGGCGGACTGGTCGGGAACACCAAGACGAAGAATGTGAGCGAGGTTCCGTTATTGGGCGATATTCCAATCATCGGCATGCTTTTTAAGCATACCTTGGACACGTTCGAGAAAGACGAGACGATTGTGTTCATCACCCCTTATGTCCTTAATACGCCGGAGGAGATGGAAGTCGAGACCGCGCGGATCAGGAATTCCGTGGATGTCGAAGGCATGTGGCCAAAAGGCTGGTCAAGAAGTAAACTGGCTGACGATACGAAGCACGATTACGCCACAAAGCGGGAAGAGAGAAGACTGGCCGAGCACGCTGAAAAAGAAAGCAAGCGCGCTGACGTTGAAAGAGATGCCGCCTTCAGGACAAATGCAATTCCGATGGACGCGCATATGGAAAAGAAACAGGGCGGGGATGAAAAGACGGAACTCACCGGAAAAGAACAGCAGTCTATTGAGCAAACGTCAGCTCCCGTGGGATCAGTGAAGGATACTCCGGCCCGGAACGAATCCATTCAGAGCGTGTCCGCGGAGCAAGTGGATACTGATCCTGCCACAGAACAATTCATTGAACGGCAGGAGAAGAGATGGGACAAGGAAGTGAAAGATGTGGATCAAACCACGGTAAAGGACCAGTCGGAGAGTGGAAATAAATAAAGGTGTTGACTGTTGTCGGCGGCACCGCTAATCTTGCGCCTCTTTTTTAATTGAAATGAAAGACACAACCAAAACTTTTTTGCCCAGGGACCCGGGAGCCGATCGCTCGTGGGTGCTTGTCGATGCAAAGGACAAACCGCTCGGTCGTCTGGCGACAAAAATCGCCGATACACTGAGGGGAAAAAACAAGGCGACTTTCACTCCTCATATTGATACAGGTGACTTCGTCATCGTTGTCAATGCGGCCCAAGTGAAGCTCACCGGCAATAAGAACGAACAGAAGAAATATGCCAGGTATAGCGGCTACCGGAGCGGACTCAAGGAAACAACCGCTGCAGCCATGAGGGAGCGTCATCCCGACAGGCTTATCAAACTGGCAGTAAAGGGAATGTTGCCTAAGAACAAACTGTGTGATGGCATGGCGTCGCGGTTGAAGGTTTATTCAGGTGAAGATCATCCGCATGCGGCACAGAAGCCGACAAAGAGGGATCTGGTGCAAGTGTACGGAAAGAGCGTTTCGAATTCGTAACAGGGAGCCGAGCGTGGTAGAGAAAAAAGAATCATGGAGCGCTACAGGTCGTCGGAAAACAGCCGTGGCCCGTGTGTGCCTGATGGTCGGCGACGGCAAGTGGAAGATCAACAAGCGGGAATTTAAAGACTATTTCCAGAGCGAAGCGCTCAGGGCTTATATCGAGCAGCCCATGAAACTTACGAGCACGCAAGGCGCGTATGATATCTCCGCGAAAGCCAGTGGCGGTGGAATATCAGGGCAGGCCGGCGCGGTGCGCCATGCCATCGCCAGGGCTTTGATTGTGGTCAATCCTTCTCTTCGCGAAGTCCTCAAGAACAGCGGCTGTCTGACGCGCGATTCGAGGATGAAAGAGCGCAAGAAGCCTGGTCAACCTCGCGCTCGAAAACGCTTCCAGTTCTCCAAACGATAACACCACCCTTAAGGTTGTGTGTTATCTTTGCGGTTTATTGGAATACGAGGCTGACTTTCCAGTTCACAAACGTTGCCCTGCGAAAACTCGATTTCCCGATTATACCGCCGTAAAAGACGGGAAGAAATATGAGGCTTGCAACGCCTGCGCAGCGTGGTATCAATACCGATCTGAGATTCATGTTTCTTTTTTCACCAAAGGAAGGGTTGTCTCTTTATGAACAGCGGTTTTAAAGTTGGGGAGATGATTGTAAACGGCTGGCCGGTACTCACCGTTCTCCTGATTATGTCCATTCTTTCGCTTACGGTAATAGTTGATCGCATTGTGGCTTTCAGTCGCGCCAAGACGAACAACAGCGGTTTTGCCGCGAGAATTCTCGAAGTTATCGCTAAGCAGGGGCCGGGCGCGGCGCTGGATTTGTGCAGGAAATCGTCGAGGCCCATAGCCGTCGTCATAGGCGATGTGCTCAGTCGTGCCGACGCGGATCGCGCGGCAATGGAACGGGCTGCACAGCACGCCCTCCAGGCCCAGATAAACGAGCTGGAGATGTACGTGCCGATTCTGGGGACAGTCGCGAGCACGGCGCCGTTTGTCGGTCTCTTCGGAACGGTCATCGGCATTATCAGGGCGTTCCATGACATTGCCAGCAACGCGGGAGGCGGTCCCGAGGTCGTGTCAGCCGGTATTGCGGAGGCGCTTATCACGACGGCTGTCGGTCTCTTCGTAGCCATACCGGCGACGATGGCATACAATTATTTCGTGCGTCACGTTCAGACGGTAATGCAGGACATTGATCTGGCCTCCTACGATGTAGTCGAGAAATTGTCAGAACGCGGGAGAAAGTAAATGAACACGGGATCCGGCGGCGACAAATACAGGCTGATATCCGAGATCAATATGATCCCGTTTATTGACGTGTCGCTCGTACTTCTTATCATTTTCATGGTCATGACACCTTTCCTAATGAAGTCCCAGATACCGCTGAATCTGCCAGAGTCTCAATCGTCGCAGAAGATATCGCAGGACGACAAGACCGTTGACGTGCAAGTGCAGGCGGACGGCGCGATCTTTATGGATGGAAAGAGGGTTGCGGTCGGCGATCTTGAAAAAGTCTTGGGCGGCAAAATTCATGACATGAAAAATCAGGCTGTAATGATCGAAGCGGACAAAAAAGCCGCGTTCGAACATGTTGTGGCCGTCATGGGCGTTGTGAAGAAAATGGGAGTCACGAAAATGGGTGTTGGCGTCACAGAAGAGAAGGCGTCGGCATCCCATGGCAAGAAGTAGACGGACGAACGGAAATATCAGGACATGAAATCTCGAATAAACATGCATGGCAGATCGCTGCTCGCGCTCCACGATATATCGCACGTTGAACTAATATATCTGCTGGACCTGGCGGTGGATCTGAAGAAGAAAAAGAAAGCCGGCAAAAAGGGCAAACTTCTCGACGGCAAGAACATCGCCATGATTTTTGAGAAAATGTCCACCAGAACGCGGTGTGCAGTTTCGGTGGCCGTCGCTGATGAAGGCGGCAGGACCGAATATCTTCCATCTAACGAAATTCATCTCGGCAAGAAAGAATCGCCTGCCGATACGGCAAGGGTTCTTGGCCGCATGTTCGATGGCATTTTGTTCAGGGGGTACAAGCAGGAGACTATCCAGATGATGGCCAAATATTCAGGCGTTCCGGTCTGGAATGGTCTGACGGATGAATCTCATCCGACACAGGCAATGGCCGATCTCATGACGATCCGCGAACAGTTTGGACGTTTAAAGGGACTCAAGGTCGTTTATGTCGGAGATGGCCGTAATAATGTCGCAAACTCCCTCATGACTGGCTGCGCAAAGACCGGCATAAACTTCGTCAACTGCACGCCGCCTGAGCTCTCGCCAAAACGGGAACATGTGGAAATGGCAAAAGACGATGCTGTGAAAAACGGCTCCACGATTGAGATAATGCACGATCCAATAAAAGCCGTCCGTGACGCAAACGTGATTTATACCGATGTCTGGACATCAATGGGCGAGGAATCCAAATTCAAGGAACGAATGAAACTTCTTCGTCCGTACCAGGTTGACATGGATTTGATGACCCGGACCGGAAACCTGGGGACAGGCAAGGTTATATTTCTTCATTGCCTGCCGGCGTTTCATGACCACAATACAGAAATGACGAAGAAGCTCGGTGCTCTCGAAGTCACAAACGATGTCTTCGAAGCTCCGTTTTCGAAGGTGTTCGACGAAGCGGAAAACCGGGTTCACACTACAAAGGCTTTGATCGTGGCAACACTTGCTTGAGGGTGCACTATGCGCAAAGAACATCCATTGAGCGAAATTGCGTGGGCGGATCTTCAGCAGTTGAGTCCGAACGCCAAGGCCCCGCATCTTGCGGCCAAGGACGGACGGTTGTTTCATGTCCTTCTTGCCCAGCAGTTCAACCGTGAGCAACTCGACGCGATCGGTGAACTGGCGACAAACATTCGCTTCATAGCAAAGAACGAGGGTGGCCTCAAGTTCCTTCAGGATCTGCTGGCGCACAAGCGTGCAATGCTTTACTTCACCCAGCCCAGCACGAGGACTTTTCTATCATTCTGTGCAGCATGCCAGATTCTCGGCGTCAAAGTCGGCGAAGTCCGCGATACTGCGACATCCAGTGAGTTCAAGGGGGAATCCCAGGAGGATTCTGTGCGGACTTTCAGTTCCTATTTCGACTTCATAATCATGCGCACCGAAGTCGGCGGACTGGCGGAAAGAATGGCGTGGGTCCTTTCCAACTCGGACAGGCCGATTCCAATCATCAATGCGGGATCTGGAAAAGATCAGCACCCGACACAGGCATTGCTGGATATCTACACTTTGCAGAGAAGTTTCGAGGAAAAAGGCGGAATTGACGGAAAAACCATCGTTTTTGTCGGAGATCTTCTTCGGGGCAGGACGGTGCGTTCCCTTGCGTCGCTTCTTACGAATTACAGGAACGTCAGGCAGATTTTTGTAGGGCCGGAGAAGCTTCAAATCGGCCGTGATGTGCTGGATATGCTTGAGGCCGCAGGCGTGAAGTATGAGCTCAGTGAAGATTTCAGGAAGGCTGTTCCGCTCGCAGATGCGATCTATATGACGCGAGTGCAGGACGAATGGGATGTCGAGAAAGGCGAAAGCAAGCGCATTGACATATCGAAATATTGTTTTGGTGTTAAGCATCTTGCTTTACTCAAGCCTGCAGCCGTGATTATGCATCCATTCCCCAGACGCGGAGAGATTTCGCCCGAGGTTGACCACGATCCGAGGGCCGTGTACTGGCGGCAGATGAGAAACGGAATGTGGATCAGGGCTGCGCTTATCGCCGCAATCTTCCGCCGTGACGCCGCAATTCAAGAGTACTATGAAGAAAGCGTTTAGGCATATCGGCCCGTTGCTTTTCGCAACGTTGCTGGCTTGGATTCCCGCCACGGCTTTAGCAAGTCGGGGCGCACTTCCGGAATTGGATTGGGGCTGTATAGCTTCACACGACACAAGTCCTGATGGGTCCAGCCGATCACGGGCACTTGGGCCGTTCTTCGAAAAGCAGGACGGCACGAACGGCACTGATTTTCTGGCTGTTCGCCCACTGTACGACAAGGTTGACGAACCTCAGGAACACAGATCACTTCAAGAACTTCTCTGGCCGGTGTGCACATACAAGGTGCACGACGATGAGACATACGGGTCTTGCCTGGTGAGCTCATGGCAGGACTTCGGCAACACCAATGCGCAGTCTGCGCATCGGTTCACACTCTTGCCTTTTGTGTATTCGGGACGGGACAAGAGCAACGAAAACTACTTCGCAATATTCCCGCTGGGCGGAAAGATCAACGACTTTTTCTGGCAGGACAGGATCACATTCGTCCTTTTCCCGCTCTATTGCAGTTCACGTGTTAACGATGTGCAGAGGTATGACGTGCTTTGGCCTTTCATCACATGGGCGAAGGGCGGAGGGAAACGCAAGTTTAGCGTGCTGCCTTTCTACCTGCGGTCTGTGAACGACGGAAAATGGGACAAGACATCCATTCTCTGGCCGATTTGGACTTCGGTAAAATACATGTATCCTGAGGAAAATGGCGGCGGATTCATCCTCTTCCCATTGTTCGGACACATAAAGGTGACGGGGCAGGAAACATGGATGGTGGCGCCGCCGCTATTCAGGTGGTCAAAAGGCAAAACCATCCGGGAAGTGAACTGTCCCTGGCCTTTCTTCCAGTACAGCGCTGGCGAGACGGATAAATTGTATCTCTGGCCGCTGTGGGGCGAGAAAAGGATGAAGAGCGAAACATCCTGGTTTATGCTCCTGAATCTGATTTCCGGCGGGGAGATCGATCGCTCGGATTACAAGGTAGACAGGTTCATGATATTTCCGCTCGTGTTCAGCGAGAGCAGGACCATGAAAGAAACGGCATCCCAGCACTCGGCGTTTACAAACGACGCCACATTTGCCCGTTACTTCAAGCTCTGGCCGCTGATGTCGTATCGGCGGGAAGGCGATACCACCAGGTGGAGAACGCTCGATCTCTGGCCGACCAAGGACATGGCGCCAGCTGAAAGGAATCTCGCGCCGTTTTGGACAATCTATTCCCACACGCGAGTTGACGATATAAAGGAAGACGAGTTCTTGTGGGGGCTGTTCCGATGGCAACGCGGAGGCGGGGCGGCGTACGTCTCGCTTTTTCCTCTTTTTTCGACCGGCCGTGCGGAAACCGACAACGGCGACATAAGAGAGTGGTCGTTCCTGAAGGGATTGATCGGGTACAAGCGGGAAGGCTTGCGGAAGAAATACCGGCTGCTATATTTCATAACGTTTTGATCGGATGGCACCCAAGCCTTGAACTTCGGAGGTTAATCATCAGAATAAGGGAAACAGAGTACCGTGAACCGCCCACTACCATGCTCGAGAACATGGGAAGACATGCCTTGTCCGCATGCCGGGTCGTTGGACAAGCTACGCTTCTGTTCACAGATGCGGTAATAAGCCTCCGGTATATCTTCACGAAACGTTCCAGAAAAGAAGTTCTGATCCAATTGTTTGTTTCAGGCATCAAAAGTCTTGGCGTCATTTCCGTTGTGGCTGTGTTCACGGGTATGATCCTTGCGCTTCAGACAGGCATTGAGTTGCGCAAGTTCAACCAGGAAGTGTACATCGGGACTGCTGTAATGGTTTCGATGCTGAGGGAGATGGGGCCTTTTATGACTGGACTGATTCTCGCTGCGTGCGTTGGATCGTCCATGGCTGCCCAGCTTGGAACAATGACTGTTTCCGAGGAAATAGACGCGCTCGAGATCATGTCCATTGATCCCGTCCGTTTTCTGGTAATGCCGCGACTGGTGGCGATGGCCATTATGACTCCGTTTCTGTCGTTTTATATGAGCATGATGGGAGTGTTGGGAGGCGGCGTAGTTGGCGCCACGCAACTCGGCGTGTCGTTCAGCGCCTACCTTGCCAACGCCGAGAGGCATGCTGAAGTCAAGGATCTGTACGTTGGTCTGTTTAAGGCGTTTTTGTTTGGATTGATTATAACGACCGTATCATGTCATGAGGGACTTTCGACCACGCAGGGAGCTGTTGGCGTTGGCATGGCGACCCGTCGTTCGGTGATAGTGTCATTCCTGCTCATCCTGATCGTCGGCTACTATATCACGAGGTTGTTTTACATATCATGATTGAATTCAAGAATGTCACGAAGATCCTGAATGGAAATGCCATCCTGAACGACATGAGTTTCGATGTCAGGAAAGGAGAGGTTTTTGTCATTGTCGGTCCTTCCGGCGTCGGCAAGAGCGTGACGCTGAAACACATGGTCCGGCTTATGACTCCCGACAAAGGACAGGTACGTGTTGGAGACGAGATGGTTAGCGAAGCAACAGGCGCCGGTTTGGAAAAAATCAGATCGAGGTTCGGTTATCTCTTCCAGGGCGGCGCTCTGCTTGCGTGGTTGACAATTCTTGAAAATGTCGCATTGCCGCTTCGCGAGCGAACCGATATGAACGATGAGGAAATTCTCGCAAAAGCGCGGGAGATGTTGCGCCTTGTAGGGCTTGAAAACGATGAGGAAAAATATCCTGCCGAAGTTTCCGGCGGAATGAAGAAGCGGGCAGGTCTGGCGCGGGCCATTGTCGGCAACCCTGAGATCGTGCTGTACGATGAGCCAACGTCTGGATTGGATCCAGTTTCATCGAGAACCATTGATTCTCTTATAGACAGGTTGAAGCGCGAACTTGGCGTGACGAGTGTGGTCGTAACGCACGATTTGCACAGTGCCCTCTCCATAGGAACAAGGATCGCCATGCTTCATGGCGGCAAGGTGGCGGAGATTTCCACACCCGCCGAATTCGTTAATTCATCCAACGAAGAAGTCCGGTCTTTTCTTGAGGCATCGTTTATAACCAAAGCGGGAATATGGGAAAGGAATTTGAAATAATGAAGTCACACTGGCTCGGCAGAGAGCTTACTATGGAAGTCGTTGTCGGCGCATTTATGGTCGTTGTCTTTCTCGGCCTCGGATACTTCACGATCATTCTCACCAGGGAAAACTGGTTTGTCCCCAAATACACGATGCAAGTCCGCTTCACGGATGTGATGGGGTTGACGGTGGGTGACGATGTCGTGGTTCGCGGCATGCCCGTTGGCAAGGTTAAGCGGTTGAGTTTGGAGAACGAGCCTGCGTCACGCGTCCTTGTGACGCTTACTCTTGACCAGTCCATTCCAGTAAGGAAAGGGTACAAAATAACAGTTGCGTCAACCTCCATGCTCGGGGGCAGGGATTTGGCGATTGACCAGGGACCGGAAGCAAGCCCTCTTATACCGAACGGAATTGTTCTGGATGGAGTCCAACCGTACGATTTGATGGCCGATGCTGCGCAAATGGTAAATTCCATCAAAACCAGTCTGATTGATGGCGGTGTTATAACGAATATGCAGAGCGCTGTGGCCCAGCTCAATGAGATGATCAGTCGTGTGAACCAGGGCAAAGGCGTGCTCGGCAAATTGCTTTCTGAAGACGACACTCTCTATAATAATCTGTCTGCCTCGGTCACATCGCTCAAGAACATATCCGGTGGTATTGAGAGGGGCGAAGGTTCCATCGGGAAGCTTGTGAAAGATGATACTGTTTATAACGACCTGTCCGCCACCGCAGCATCGCTGAAAAATATATCAGGCAGCATTGAAAGAGGGGAAGGCGTACTCGGAAAACTTGTGAAAGACGATACTTTATACAAAAAGCTCGAAAGCACCGTGGATGAAGCGCGGGCCACTATTGACGATTATCGTGAAACGGCGCCGATCGTGACTTTCACGAGCGTATTCTTCGGGGCGCTCTGAGTCTGCCCGGCCCTATTACGACCGATAGTTGGGAGCTTCCTTCATGATCTTGACATCGTGCGGGTGGGCTTCGTTGAGACCGGCCTGGGAAACTCTCCGGAAACGACTTTTCTTCTGGAGTTCCTGGATTGTCCTGCAACCACAATACCCAAGCGAGGATCTGAGTCCGCCGCAATATTGAGTCATCACCTGCTCGACTGTGCCGGCGTACGGAACGATCCCTTCAACTCCCTGCGGCACTAGATCGTCATCGCATACGCTTTCCTGACCATAGCGCTGTCGGCTGCCCACTCCCTCTCGCATCGCTGCGAGGCTGCCCATGCCGCGATATATGACGTACTGGCGGCCTTGATGAATGATCTTCTCGCCTGGGCTCTCCTCGGTTCCCGCCAGAACCGAACCCAACATTACGGTGTCGGCCCCGGCCGTCAAAGCTTTTGGCACGTCCCCGGAATGGCGGATGCCGCCATCGGCCACAATCGGCACGCTGCCGGCGAGGGCCTTGGCGGCTTCATAAACCGCCGTAATTTGGGGTGTTCCAACGCCGCATACGACGCGCGTTGTGCAAATCGAACCCGGTCCAACGCCGACTTTTACAGCGTCGGCGCCAGCATCCCTCAGAGCGACCGCGCCTTCTCCGGTACAGACGTTTCCAGCCATGACGTCAACATCTGGAAAATGCTTCTTGAGCCATTTGACCATCTCGATAATGCCTTTGGTGTGTCCGTGCGCGCTGTCAACGACAAGAACATCAACTGCGGCGCCAACAAGCGCTTCCGCGCGCTCGTGATCGTTCGCGCTCACAGCCGCGCCGACGCGAAGGCGATACTTGCTGTCGCGGTTGTATAACGGTTGCTCGTCCTCAATCAGGTTCTTCACATCGGTGAAGCTGTACAATCCCACGAGCTTGCCATCTTTGACCAGCGGCAGTTTGCCGATCTTGTTCTTCATCATTAAGTCGTAAGCCTTCTGAAGGTTTGTGCCGGACGGTGCGGTAATCACGTCGGCTGTCATCACTTCCGTCACTCTGGCGTTCTTCTTTTTCGAGAACCTGATGTCGGTAGAAGAAAGGATTCCGACAAGATTGTCCTGGGCATCGAGTATGGGAAAGCCGCTAAAAGAGAATTTTTTGTCTTCCTTTTTCTTCCGCACAGTTTCCAGAGTGTCCTCGGTTCTGAATACGATTGGGTCTATTATCAGACCGTTGAGGTGATGTTTCACCGCGGCAACCTGTTTGACCTGAATCGTGGTCGGAAGATTCTTGTGGATTATGCCGATGCCGCCGAGCATGGCCATGACGATCGCCATTTCGGATTCTGTGACTGTGTCCATGGCAGCGCTTACGAACGGAATATTCACATTGATACGCGATGTGAGTCTGGCTGTGAGTTCCGCCTGGTCGGGCAGGAAATCGGCGTATTGGGTCACAAGCGTTACATCGTCAAAGGTCAGTCCATCATGCGGGAACTGGTCCATAAAAGCCCGGATATGTTCATTTTGTGTTGTCATAGGAAGCTCCTCTCGCCCAGCAAGGCCTGTTGCCATGCGGTTTATAAGCGCCGCGAACCTTGGCCGCAAGGAAAAAGCGACAAGAAAATGAACTTGAACCGAGTTGCAGACCGGTTTCATGGTGGTGTATATGTGCGCGGGTGTAATGACTCGCGGCGATGTGGTTCAACGCGAAAGCCATCAGCCAACAGCGCGACACATCCGATGAAATAACCGCACAAATCAACGCGCCTTTCCGCATCGAACACGCAGTTCGCTGTCTACACGAAACAACTAACCTGTCGAGAAGAGATGGTCGGAAGAAATGACAGGAAGAGGTACCTGGCAACGCGGCGGATTCCTTTTTCATTACTGCTTGTCTTCTCTGCCGTGTTCTTGCACGCTTCTCCAAATCTGAGGGAGGATAGGTTGTTATTATTTTTCTGAAACATCACGAGAGTATTTGTGAAGTGAAATTGGTGTAGGAACCAGGAAATGATAGAACAGTATCTCTATGATTTGCAGAACCGCATAGAGCCTGAAGTTGAGGAGCGGCTCTATTCCGACTGGACCGCGTTTCTTGACGGACAGGTCCGAAGGGGGTTCTTCTCGCCTCGCCGAGCGCGCTCCGCGCCCCCTGCTGTCCAGTGGGTGAATTTGTCCCTGAACCAGACCCTGGACTCTTTTGAGTATATGGCGCTCCAACAACTATCGGAATGCTCGGCTGCGCTCGCGCAGGGGGCAGGATCCATCCTGAACGTCCGCGCGAACTTCGGAATTGGCATTCTATCCTCCATTTTTGGAGCTGAAGTCTTTCGAATGGATGACGCTCTGAATACGCTTCCCACCACCAGGCCGCTCCCGGGAGGAGCGGACGCGATTCGTCGTCTTCTTGACGCCGGTCCACCGGACCTTGGCACGGGGTTCGGCGGGAAATGTCTCGCCATGGGGAAATACTTCGTCGAATTGTTTAGGGACTATCCCAACATTGCGAGACATGTTCATGTCTACCATCCTGACTTGCAAGGGCCGATGGATATTGCCGAACTATTGTGGGGATCTGAATTATTCGTCGCTTTAGTCGATAGTCCGGCTCTTGTATACGCTCTGCTCGGACTGATTGTAGAGACCTACATCCGGTTCATGCGTCAATGGGACGCGATCGTTCCGCCGCATGATGGTTGTGCCTCTCACTGGGGCATGCTGCACAAGGGGCGCATCATGCTTCGGGACGATTCTGCGATGAACCTTTCTCCTGAGATGTTCAACGACTTCATCAAACCATACGATCAGCGGCTGCTCTCGGAGCTTGGCGGAGGAGCCATTCATTTCTGCGGAAGGGGCGACCACTACATTCACCACGTTGCCGGGATGGAGGGAGTGTATGCGATCAACGTATCACAGCCAGAGTACAATGATATGGAATGCATCTTCCGGAACACGGTAGACAAAGGGATCGCACTCATCGGGTTGCAGCGGGAGACGGCGGAATCTGCGCTAAGTAGAGGAAGGGAATTACACGGCAGGGTCCACTGCTGGTGACATTGTTCCTGATGCGTCCGTGTTGC
>CAZASC010000016.1:0-1261 GCA_964487695.1 uncultured Victivallales bacterium | reverse complement strand
TTCCTGATGATCGCAACCATATAGCGACGCTCAAGTTCCAGATCGAGAAGACGACGGCTTTCAGTATCGAGGTTCGTGAGTTCGCACAACATCCCGATTTCCTTGTTGTCAGAATCTCTCACGCTGTGAAAAGAGGTGGGCAGGGACAATGGAAACGCGCGGCGTATCGTCACTTTCTCGTATGTTTTGTCGCCCTCCAGTGTGATGTCCAGGCGGGCTCCGACTTTTGTGAACCTCACTTTCCTGGCGTCAATCATGCGAAGTTGGGAAGCCTCCGTCAGGGACATGCTTTGCGCTGGTATGTCTTTCGAGTTTGTTCCGTCGGTTATCATACGCCAACTCCAATTACCGTGGACATTTCCTTCTGCATCTCCACAAGGCGATAGAATTCGCCTTTCTTATCCATCAGCTCCTGATGCGTGCCAATCTCGCTGATCTCGCCTTCCTTGAGAAGCACCAGCCGGCTGGCGTTGCGCAGCGTACTCAGGCGATGCGCGATGGCGAACGTTGTGCGGCCCTTGATCATGCGCGCAATCGCATCCTGAATCTGCTTCTCTGTATCAGTATCCACCGATGCCGTGGCTTCGTCGAGAATGAGTATCCGTGGATTGTGAAGGATCGCGCGCGCGATGGCGACACGCTGGCGCTCGCCACCGGAGAGTAACTGGCCGCGTTCACCGACCTTCGTGTCGTAACCCTCGGATTTGTCTATGATGAAATCGTGTGCGTTTGCGGCCTTTGCAGCCGCCATGATGTCCTCACGTGAGGCGTCCGGCTTGGCGTAGCCGATGTTCTCGGCGATGGTGCCGTTGAACAGGAAAGTGTCCTGCAAAACAACGCCGATCTGGGAACGCAAGTCCTGTTGCCGTATCTTCTTGATATTGACACCATCCACGAGCATCTCGCCCTGCTGCACATCGTACAGACGGCAGATCAGGTTGGCAGTGGTGCTTTTGCCGGCTCCGCTTTTTCCAACAAGGCCGATCATCTCGCCAGATTTAACGTCGAGGCTGACGTTCTTCAGCACGGGCAGGTGCGATTCGTAGCCGAATGTCACGTTCCTGAACTCGATGTGGCCCTGAATGTCTGGCATTGCCACAGCATCATCAGTGTCTTTTACCTCCGACTCGCTGTCGAGAATCTCGAAGACACGTTCCGCCGAGGTAAGCGACCGCGCCAGGTAGTCCGCTATGCGACTTAAGAACTGAAGCGGTCCGTAGAACGTTCCAAGATAAGCCAGAAACGTCACCATGGTGCCGAG
>CAZASC010000015.1:37764-57448 GCA_964487695.1 uncultured Victivallales bacterium | reverse complement strand
TGATATATGCACATTGACATTCCGGATAGGAATGTGAGAGATTCAGCACATGGCAAGGCCTTTAAGAATCAATGTTGCCGGCGGCTGGTATCATATTACTGCCCGTGGGCATAACCGGGATCGAATATACCTTGACCGGGGCGACTATACTCATTTCCTCGAGCTGCTTGGAGAAATGAGCGAGCGGTTCGGAGTTCATGTTCACGCCTATGCTCTGATGCCGAATCATTATCACCTCCTGATGTGCACGCCGGAAGGCAATGCCAGTCGCGCCATGCAGTGGGTCAATGTCAGCTATGGAGTCTGGTTCAACTTGAAGCACGGACGGACGGGGAGTGTTTTTCAGGGCCGGTTTGGCTCGGTATTGGTGGAAGACAGCGCGTGGGGACTTGAGGTTAGCGCGTACATCCACATGAATTCGGTGGTGATGAGTTCAAAAGGATTTGGAAAGAAGGACAGGGCTGCTGAACGGCTGGGATGGAAGAGCCCGGACAAAGAGGAAGTAAAAAGAAGACTGGACAATATTCGCAATTTCGAATGGAGTTCGTATCGTGCATACGGGGGATACGGAAAGAAGCCGGATTGGCTGGAGACGGCAACGCTATTGCGCAGGGTGAAGAACGCCGAGACGGGATATCGCAGGTTTGTGGAGCAGCGTATTCGGCAGGGCGTTGAAGAAACTGTGATGTCGAAAGTAAAATGGGGACTCGTGCTTGGAGGCGAGAGGTTCGCGCGCAAGGTCAGGGGCAGAGTCAAGATAGACAGAGAGAGCCTTGGGCAGAAGGAGCTCCGAAAGCGCAGGAGCTTTGAGGATATTGTCAGGGAAGTTGAGCGGGTGAAGGGTGAGGATTGGAATGCATTTCGCGACCGACATGGGGATTGGGGGCGCGATCTGGCCCTATGGTGCGCCCGCAAACACACGGGCTTGACGCTGAGGGAGCTTGGGGCAAAAGTGGGCGACCTCGATTATACTGGTGTGTTTCTGGCAATTAGCCGTGTCGAGAAGCTTGCAAAAAAGAATCCGGACCTTCATCGTGCAATGAAAGCGCTAAACGACATTTGTAAAATGTAAAGACGTGACCCCTCTGGGTGCCCCCCTCTGGGTGCCTGGGTGTTTGGCTTGCGGTGTGTAACGGTTCAATTATGAGACCATTCACATATGTTGTCTTATCTCTTGTGATTCTGATTGCGGCAACTCGTTGCCGGGGGCAGCTGGTGAACAGGCCGTTGACTGAAGCCCAGTTTCGGGAAACCACGCGGGCGGTCATCACGAACGGAAACTGGAATGCGCAGCAGGAATGTCTGGATAACGCCATTCTCGATTCGATCAAAACCATTCGCCAGAGTTCGGACATAAAGCGATACGATAATGTGTTGAACGATCCCCTTATGTCGCTGGTGCTGGCACAGGCTGAACTTATCCGTTGCGTTACCGGAAAGACACTCACGATTGCGGCGGAGAAATGCGATGATCCGGCCTTCATGGAATGGTTGCTCACAGATGCGAACGCCATGGAGGCGCTTCTGATGTCTTTGAAGCCTGATGACAACATGGTCAAGGCCTTCCCGATATGGCGCAATCTCTGGAAGAGCGACGAGGATAGCTCGCATGAATACAGGAATCTTGCGCTTGCCTGCGCGCTCGTGTTTGACAAACCGCTACGACCCATGTTCACGCGCAAGGGAAGCATCGGTCTCATTGATGTCGAGAAAAGGTACAAGTTCTTCTGTGACTCCGCCAGGAGCAATAAGCTCAAGACTGATCTGAGGGAAATCCCTGTGTGGGAGCTCGTGTGGGTCGTTGATGCGCCGGTTCCGGACGAGGAACTCGCCTGGGCGCAGACGCATGTCAATGCGCCGAGAGAGAAATGGGGCGAGACATACTTCATGATCAAATATCAGATGGATATGGTAACGGAAGGTAAATCGCCATACGAGGAATATACGCTTGCCGAGATATTGAAGAAAGGCGGCATTTGTGTGGACCAGAGTTACTTCGCGGCTGTGACAGCCAAGGCGAACGGCATCCCGGCCATGCAGATAACGGGCATGGGTCAACGAGGCGGGCACGCGTGGTTCGGCTACAAAGCCTCGTCCAAGAAATGGAACATGACGGCTGGGCGATATACCGCAGACGACTTCGCCACCGGCAGCACGCTGGATCCTCAGACTGGAAAGATGCTCAAAGAGCAGGAACTTTACCCGATAGCAGACGAGCAGCGTCGCTTGCCCGGCTATATCATGGCCTGGCGGTTGCTCTGGTTGTCACATGTCGAGGCAGCCCATGCGAACGACGCTTCGGAAGAAGGAGCTTTGCTGGAAGCGGCGGTGACCACGAGTTCACGGCATACACAAGCATGGACGGCCTACACCGATTATCTCCACCAGACCAATGCAGAAACGGATAAATGGAAACAAGTCATCCAGACGATGCGCAACGCATTTCATAACTATCCCGATATGCTTGTGCGGATAGACCAAATAGAACGCGACATGGTGCTGAGTTCACAGGGAGCCGGAGCCGTGACGAAAAGCCTTAACGACGAGACAAGAAAGCTGGCGCACGGCAAAGACGATCGCACAGACCTGGTGATGGAAAATATCACCAAACAAATCGAACTGCTCAACAAGAGCGGAAACACGAATGCTGTCAATGAGCTGTACAGGAAATCGCTTTCCACATACGGCAAGGATGTTTCCGCGTTCCAGTCGTTGGCGCGCGCTTATTTCGCCTATTCCAGGAGCAGCGGCAAATCGCAGGAAGCACTGCGAAGCATTGAAATAACTTACAGACGATACTTCGCCAACAGCTCCGGCGACTACTTTGCAATGAAGACGCATGCGACTTTGCTGGATATGATTGCCGGATTCTACAAGGAAGCAGGGCAGGACAAGGATGCCGCCCGGATCAAGAAGGAGGCCGACAGATTGAGAGAACTGGCGCAAATCAGCGAGGGGAAGCTGAAGTAATGGGGAACCATTGCCATCAAGACAAACCATGGAGGCCAAATGGCGAGGGGATCGACCTTCGTCCCTCCTTCGCTCTTGCCGGCCTCCATTTTTCCTGCGTTTCCATTTTCCTCAGGGCGTTGCCCTGGGCTGTGGAGTTAGACCATTTCAGGGTCGTTCATTTCATTTCTTCTTTTTGTCTGCCCAGTAGCATCAAATATACAGACATCGAAATGCGGATTAGAGCCGTTCCAATGCCTGGGCGGAATCGCAGTCGCCACGCGAGAGCGCGATGCGATACCAATCTCGCGCTTTCTCAAGGTCTTTTTTCAATCCCTGGCCGTGCTCGTATGCGTAAGCGAGCCAATATGCCGCTGTCGGGCAGCCTTGGTCGGCGGCTTTCTGATAGTACGGAATCGCCTTTGCATAGTCCTGTTTGACGCCATGCCCGTTGCGGTAACAATAGCCAACGTCGCACAACCCGCTGTTATGATTCTGGGCAGCCGCCAGCCGATACCACTTCAGCGCTTCACCGTAGTCTTGCTTGACGCCGCATCCGTCATAGAAGGCACAGCCGAGGTCGTATTGCGCGTTGGGATCGCCGGCATCCGCGCGCTTCCTGATTGTTTTCATTCCTGCCGATTCCATCATCATGAATTCCTCCTGACTGCCGAATCGTGTCCCAAGGCGGCCTTAACCGCAATACAAAAATTGAATGAATCTGACATATTCCTTGTCCTTCAGCATCTCGATCAGCTCGGTTGGACCCACCTGCCATGATAGGCTGCATTTTCGTATCCTGATTTTCGTCCTTTCCTCGACCTTTGTTGATTTCGTATCCTATCGGACATGACTGAGGGCTATGACAAGAAAGCCGGGGCTGGTGGCCAGACGATAAGCCTCACCGTCGGCACGGCCGGGCACATCGACCACGGTAAGACCTCGCTGGTGAAGTTCCTCACCGGCTGCGATTGCGATACCCTGCCTGAGGAAAAAGCGCGCGGCATGACAATTGATCTCGGTTTCGCGACCTGCGTCCTTCCAAATAATCGCCGCGTGGGCATCGTTGACGTGCCTGGACACGAGCGCTTCATCCATAACATGGTAGCGGGGGCAACCGGCATTGACGTTGTGATGCTGGTTGTCGCGGCTGATGACGGTGTGATGCCGCAAACGATCGAACATTTTCACATTGTGCGCCTGCTCGGCATTACATCGGGCATGGTTGCTGTCACCAAGATCGACATGGTGAGCCAGGAGCGCGTCGCCGAGGTTGTCGAGCAAGTCAAACATCTTGTGCAGGGCAGCTTTCTGGAAGGTTGCACGATTGCTCCGGTCTCGTCGAAGACTGGAGCCGGCTTTGCCGGATTCTATGATGCATTCGTTGCAACGGTTGATAAGACTGCGCATCGCAATTCAAGCGGTGCGTTTCGAATGCATATTGAGCGTTCGTTCGTCATGCAGGGAATCGGAAGCGTCATCTCCGGCATTCCGCGTTCCGGGTCGGTGCGCGTTGGAGACGAACTTGACATGCTCCCTAATGGCGGCAGGAAGCGTGTGCGCGGCGTGCAGGTTTATGGCGAGGATGCGGAGGTCGGCAAGGCAGGCGAATGTATTGCGCTGAAATTGAACGATGCGAATCGCGACGAAATGAAACGCGGTATGGTATTGGTGACGCCGGGATATTTCGAACCAACACGTTTCGTGAATGCACGATTTTATTCAATGCCGGGGCTGGACAAACCGTTGAAACCGCGATGCGGGATCAAATTCCATATCGGGACAACGGAAGCTACCGGTTACCTGGTCTTGCCTGACCTGACTCCGCTCGCGCCGGGAAGCGAAACGTATGTCCAGCTTCAGCTCAACGAACCAGTTGTTGCAGCGCCGGGCGATTTCTTTGTGGTTCGATTGTTGAGCCCGGTGAAAACGATCGGAGGGGGGACAGTTGTTTCAGGAGAGAACTCGAAGATGCGCCGATCGAAAGGAAACTGGACTGAAACGGTCAAGCACCGGGAAGAGGCATTCAGCGATCCGCTCAAGGGAATGGAGTACGTGCTCGAGAATTCGGGCGGCGTTCCGCTTCACGTTCCGGAATTGGCGCGAAAAGCGCTGGTTAATGAGGATGCGGCAAAGCAGCATCTCGCAAAGCTGGTGGCGGAAGGCAGCATCGCTGAGATACATGGCGCGCGCTATATTCATTCCCGCTTTCTCGTGGCTGCCGGGGAAGAATTGCTCTCTGTGCTGGGCAAAATGCACGACGCAAAGCCGCTCAGTGTTGGGTTTTCAAAGAAGGATGTCTTCAGGGAATTGAAATCAGATCATGCGCTTGTGGAGAAGGCGCTTGAAAGACTTCTCTATTCCGGAGCAATCAAGGCAAACGAAACGGGGCTGCAGATTCCATCGCGCGCGCCGCAGCTAACGCAAAAGCAGGCGACTCTGGGCGCCAGGCTGATGGAAACTTTCCGCAAGACTGGTTTCGCATCTCCGCGTCGGGATGAGTTGCCGCAGCTTTTGGGGATACCATCCGGTTTGATTGACCCGGTATTGAATCATCTGCTGCAGACGGGGGAGGTTGTCGAGCTGTCGGACAAGGTGATCCTGCATAAGGATTTGGTAGAACAATCGAAAGCAAAGCTGGTCGAGTATCTCGCTCAACACGGTTCAATCGAACCCGGGCAGGCGAAAGATGTGCTTGGCACAACCCGGAAATATGCCATTCCGCTGCTTGAATACTGGGACGCGAAAGGGTTGACCAGGCGTGTGGGGAACGGCAGAGTGTTGAAATAGATCCGCGTATGTATCCGAAGTAGCGTGCGCGGAGCGCACGCTCCACCCGATCAAAGCAGAGGATGCATTGGTGGACGTCGCACTCCGTTGCGGCGTCTGAGGATTGGGAGTCCTTGAAACAGACAGAAGGGTGAACTTCAGCTATGAACAACGCCAGTGCCAAGAAATGGCCCGGTCGTCTCTATCACGGCATTCCGTCCTGGGTTTCCGCTGGGGCAGTATTCCATATTCGCTTGCGCTGTGCAGCGGAAAATCCCGTTCCAATGACGGAATCAAGTCTGGCATTCAGAATCATCGAGTCTGTTCGCTTCTACGAAGATCAGAAGAAATGGTATGTCACGTTGTT
The DNA here is from genome assembly GCA_964487695.1 of uncultured Victivallales bacterium. GTDB lineage: Bacteria > Verrucomicrobiota > Kiritimatiellia > UBA8416 > CAZASC01 > CAZASC01. The sequence continues at coordinate 51,363 of CAZASC010000015.1, read as the reverse complement.
CCTGCTCATGCCGGATCATCTTCACGCTCTGTTGTCTTTCTCCGGTGTTCAGGGGATGGCGAGGATAATTTCAGATTGGAAACGTTTTCATAGCAACAACAACGGCGTGGTTTGGCAGGACAACTTCTTTGACCATCGCATACGCAATGATGATGAACTTATTAAGAAGGCGGCATACATACGCAAGAATCCGCCGGCGAAAGGGCTTTGCGGAAAAGACGACGATTGGCCGTGGGCGTTGGACAGAAGCAAGATGCGATAGACGAAAACGAGCGTGCGCGGAGCGCACGCTCCACCTGAGCAAAGTGAGCGTCTGAGCATATGTTTGTACAGGTGGACGTCGCACTCCGATGCGGCGTCTGAGAGAAGGTTGCGCAAGATAGAGAAGTGAGCGTCATGATGATGCCTGTCTGTGGACGTTTGTTCGCGCAATTATTCGCATTAATTACTACATATTTTCTGGGCTTGCATAACGGCCTGAGTTAACTCAGTTTACTTGGGTGCGAGGCGAGGGAATCAGCATGAAGACGGCGAACAATCATGTGGTGAGGACGCATCATCAGCCAGCGTCAGCAGTTGCCCGTCTTTCATCTGAAAGACGATCGCGCTCCAAGAGGTTCGGCATGTTGAAGGACAAGATATGGATCGCTTCGAATTTCGATAAGACGCCCGAGAAAGTGATTAATGCTTTTGAGGGGAACTCGTAAAGGCTATCTGGTAATCGTCACATGGATCCGCTCGAAAAAAGAAAACGCGTAATGTCACGGTCAATCAAACTGGGGCATTGCGTCTGCGATCCGCGCAAACCGTGTCCTTGTCCGGTGTTCAAGGAGAAAAACATCTGCTCATGCGCTGGCGAGCGGGAGCCGCTGAAGGATGCGCAAAAAGCGGTCAAGCTGACTGATTACGTCCGCAGCGCCGGTTGCGCCAGCAAGATCGGCCAGAAAGATCTGCACGCCGTTCTCGATAGCCTGCCGGTTGTTAAGGATCCGCGTCTGCTTGTTGGCATGGCCACGGCTGACGATGCCGGGGTTTTTAAATTGGCGTCTGGCGTGACGATCGTTCAGACCGTTGACGTTTTCACTCCTGGCGTTGACGACGCGTACACTTTTGGCAAGATCGCAGCTTGCAATTCACTCAGCGATGTCTATGCCATGGGCGGTACGCCTGTCACGGCCCTCTCGATAATCGGTTTTCCAATCTACACGCTGCCGCACGAGGTAATGACCGAGATTATTCGCGGCGGAATGGATGTGTTGAAGGAAGCCGGCACAATCCTGCTTGGCGGGCACAGCATCAACGACGAGGAAATAAAGTTCGGTTTCGCGGTGACAGGTCTTGTCAAGGAATCGAACATCACAACTAATGCCGGGGCAAAGCCTGGCGATGTGCTGGTTTTGACAAAGCCCCTTGGCACAGGCATCGTCTCGCTGGCAAACCAGATCGGCAAGGCTTCACCGGAAGCGATTGCCGCCGTTGCGAAGTCCATGACAACTTTGAACAGGACGGCGGCGGAGATCATGGTCAAGCATGGCGCCAAAGCGTGCACAGATATTACCGGATTCGGGTTGCTCGGGCATCTGGCGCAGGTCGTTGCCGAGAGCAAGGTCACCGTCGAGATCAAGAGCGAGGACATTCCGCTGTTTCCCGGCGTGTTGGAGTATGCGGAGAAGGGGATGTTCTCCGGTGCTAACGAACGCAACGCGGAGTATAGCTCAAGTCGCACGACTTTTGAGGACGGCGTTTCCGAGGCGATGAAGGCGGTCTTGTTCGACGCCCAGACATCGGGCGGACTTTTGATAGCGGTGCCGAAGAAAAAAGCGGAAAAGATGATTGCTGAACTGCGAAGACGCGGGGTCGCAAGCGCGACCGTGGTCGGGGCGGTTGTTAAGAAATCGGATGGACTGATTAAAGTTCTGGCGGGGAATACCAAAGAAGAATCGATTGCGACGGAGGGTGAAGAAATGAGCAAGAAGACAGAAACGAAATGCTGTGAGCATTCGGGCGGATCGGCGGATGGCGCAATAGGGAAATTTCAAGAGTTTCTCGGCGCGGCGTTGGCACCCGGCGCAATAGATGTTGTGACCAAGGAATTGATGGCAATAGCGCTCGGACTGGCGGTTCACTGCGTGCCATGCTCGAAGATTCACATCAAGAAGGCGCTGGGCATGGGCATCGGCAAGCAGGAAATCGAAGAAGCCGCCGCGCTGGCCATCGCCTTCTCAGGCTGCCGTGCCCTGATGTTATGGAATGAGCTGAAGAAGGAATTGCTGTAGCTGCTTTCACAGCACCGGCGTCAGCAGGCTGCAGAAGTTTTCGGCCACGCGGTGCATCGCCGGCCTGGTGCGCCAGGTGTTGAGTTCCAGTTGATCGCTCAGCGCAATATCGTTGATAACTATCTCTTTTAGCTGCTCGACAAAGCGGTCGTCGCTGACCGCGAGGCTGGTTTCGTAGTTGAGGTGCAAGCTGCGCACATCCATATTTGCGGTTCCGATGACGGCGAATGTGTCGTCCACAATCAATGCCTTCGCGTGCATGAATGGCAGACGCCGCTCGAATATTCTCACTCCTGCGGCGAGCAAGCTGTCATAGAGCGCACACCCGGCGAGACCAGCATAGGTGTGGTTATTCTTCTTGGGCACGACAAGCCGGACATCAACGCCGCGCAACGCAGCGGTCCGCATGGCCCTGACGATGTCTGGTGTTGGAACAAAATAGGGCGTAACCACGAGCACCTGCTTATGGGCAGCGGTGATGCACATAAAGAAAAGATCGGCTATCGGCGGAGTTTCGCTGTTCGGGCCGCTGCTGACAAGCCTTAGCATGGAGCTTCCGGCAGGCTGAATCTTGGGATAATAAACTTCTTTGAGGATATCCTCTGGATTCTCGTTCGTCATGAAAAACCAGTCGAGCATAAAACTGTATTGAAGTTCCTGAACCATTGGGCCGCGAATCTCGAAGTGATAATCTCGAATCGGTTGATTGCCGTTCTTTGTGAGGTTTTCATCGTGAATGTTGAGTCCGCCGCAAAATGCCGTTTTTCCATCAATTACAAGAATCTTTCGGTGGTTCCGCAGGTTGATCTGGAATTGCCGCTTCAGCGGATTCACCTGTGTCCAACCCGCGATCTTCATGTTGGGGACACGTTCGTAGCGCCGGAAGAATCCCCGAAAAAAAGCGCGCGTTGAGCCAAAGCGGTCATAAAGCACTCTAACGATAACTCCCGATCGTGCCTTCTCAGCCAACAGGTTGAAGAATTCATGGCCGATTTTATCGTCCGCGATTATAAAACTTTGGAGATGGATGTGATGGCTGGCATTACGGATCGCATCCAGCATTTTCGGAAACGCCTGATCGCCATCAACGAGAGGGAGGATTTCATTGCCGCCGAGCATCGGGCGATCTGGCATCATGGCATCCATGGCGCGGTTAAGTTCCCGATCAAGGTCGCTGTCTGGTTCGCCGCGCACAGCGTCGTGTACGGATCGCCAGTAAGCGAGAGGAAAAGCGTCGTTCTCCCTGGCTTTGCGCGCGGCCAGAAGTCTCTGATCAGTTGTATGCTTCTTGAATCCTTTGTCCGCAACCCTGTTGACCCCGAAAGAAAGGTAAAGCAGTGGGCCTGCTATCGGAAGAGTCCATGCAAGGAACATCCACAGAATTGCCGAAGCTGCCTCCCGCCTGGTCTTGAGGCAATGCGAGCACACGAGCAGGAAAGCCGTAATGTGCATCGCGGTTCCAAACCACACCCACAACCATGATGGGACAAGACTGTGAAGCGAATATATGACGTTCAGAATGTACATATCTGTATATGCTAGATTTAGCAGCAGCAGCGGGCAAGGAGATTCAACGGGGAAAACGTGTTCTTTCAGTCACGGCGTGGCCGTATTGCAGTTCAGATTCAGGCACCTTTTGGTGAGTCGTTATTGCCTGGAGCCGGCGCGCCCTCGCGCCGGTAGTCACCGGGACGAGGGCGTCCCGGCTCCAAGCTTGAACTGAATCGTTCCGGCTTAGGTTGACGAGTATGCGACCATTCGCGACGCCCTACCACAAATCTATCACTCTTGCCATCCAGTGACCGAGCGATTACCGTTCAAAAGTATTTGTAAAGTCAGATTGATGAATAGTAATATTAGAGGAAGAATAATGCCAGTGGTTACAGATAAGATTGTGTCATTCAAGCCGGGAAACCAGGTGTTTGTAGACAGCATCGGACCTGATGCTGTCCATTTTGTTGTTTTTGAGGACGATGGAGACACTGGATATGTCTACGCTTGTCAGTTCTCGGATTCAGACAAAAGGCAAGAGATTTTGGATACTGTGCACATCTACAACGTCAAAGACGTTGTAGATAAGGATCTGGAATCTGAATGCAAGATTGGATGGTCACCGGATGGACACGCGGCGATTCTGATGATCAACCGGTATCCTCACGCAGTGGCAGATTTTAAACTCATGCGTTTATTTTCGAGAACAAACTTCCCGAAGGCAGACGGCAATTGGTCAAAGCAAGGGCATCAATGGGAAGAAGAAGCGCTGAGACCATTCAAATGAAAATGAGAGGGACCAACCAGAAAATGCATTCGACATCGTCAAGAGCGCCGAGCATGATTTAACTCGTTCTTTGGAAGGGTGATCATCATGAGACTAGGTGGGCCAATATTAGCAAAATGCAAGGGACCTGACAAATGGGTGCAGGCGCATCTGGCGCTTGGCTATCGCTCGGCGTATTGTCCTCTTGGGCCGGATGCGGCTAAAGATGACATTCGTGCCTATGCATCAGCGGCGCAAAAGGCGGACATCGTCATTGCCGAGGTTGGGGCGTGGAGCAATCCACTCAGTCCCGATGATGTCACGCGCAAAGCCGCCGTCGAGAATTGCAAGAAGTGTCTGGCTTTGGCGGATGAAATCGGCGCGCGTTGTTGCGTCAACGTGGCCGGATCGAGAGGCACGAACTGGTACGGTCCGTGCCTGGAAGACTTGTCGGACGAGACTTTCGAGATGCTTGTCGCCGTCGTGCGCGACATTATTGATTCTGTGCGGCCGCGGCGCTCGTGTTACACGCTTGAACCAATGCCCTGGATGTATCCTGATTCGGCAGACACCTATCTCCGCTTGCTTCACGCAATCGATCGGAAGGGCTTTGCGGTGCATTTCGATCCGGTCAACCTGATTTGCAGCCCACAGATCTACTTTCACAACGCCGAATTGATAAGCGATTTCATCACGCGACTTGGTCCGCATATCCGGTCATGCCATGCGAAGGACATCCTGCTGAAAGACCAATTGACAGTGCATCTGGACGAAGTTAGGCCAGGCAAAGGGACGCTCGATTACCGTACCTATCTGACGGAACTCACGAAGCTTGACAGAGATATTCCGCTGATGCTTGAACATCTTGCGAATGCGGAAGAGTATAACGATGCGGCGTCATACATTCGCGAAGTGGCAACGAGCGTAAATGTTTTGTTGTGACACGCTGTGCGATAACGCAAGAAGAAGCCGGGCTTAAATCAGAAGGCACTCAGGTGTTTACTCTTTTGGGTAATCCTGATCCAGTTTCTTGACGATACTCGCGAGATGTTGCAGTAATTCGGTTGCCCCGAACGGCTTCTCGATGTAGTCGAGGCAGCCTTTTCTCATCAATTCGACTACAACTTCCTTGTCGCTGTCTCCGGTCATTGCGATCGTAGGCAGGCGCAGGCGCATCTTGTCGAGTTGATCGAGCAATTGGAGACCGTCAAGATTATCCATCCAGAGATCAGTCAGCAATATGTCCACTTTGTGGGAAGTCTTCTGGGCTGCTATGATCTCCCTGAGCGCTTCGGCACCGTCCCTGGCCTCTGTGACGTCATAGCCAGCCTTAAGGAGAATGGCGGCAAATGTCTTTCTCGTTGCCTCCGCATCCTCAGCAAGGAGAATATGCTTTTTCGTCATTACTGTTTCTCCAACCGGCGCTTCCTCCCGCTTCCCATCATTTTACTTCGAAAAAAATCCTAATCGTCGATCTCTGAAGTAGCAAGCATAAACAGCCCTCAATATTGTTGTTACTGGGTGGCTGATTGACTCAAGTAGTTGATTGATTGCTGCTGATACTTGGAACCGGGATGCCCCGTCCCGGTTGCTTCATCCATGCGCACCGGCGCGAGGGCGCATCGGCTCCAGTTCAGAAAGTCGTTTCTATCGCGGATGTTTGAGTCAAGCAGCCACCCAGTTTGTTGTTTTGCAAAGGGACAACTTGACACTTGCAGCGGCCTTGGCGCGACTTCTTGTCGCGGCAAGGCAAGGTGCTTTGCAACTTCTCATCTGACGGGTACTACACTCCGGTGCGACGGGTCATGAATCAGTCAAGCAAGCTGTATTTCCACAACTGGGTAGCTGATTGACTCAAGTAGTTGATGGATTGCGGATGATAGTTGGAGCCGGGACGCCCTCGTCCCGGTTGCTTCGCCCATGCACACCGGCGCGAGGGCGCGCCGGCTCCAGTTCAGAAAGTCATGTCATCGCGGAAGCTTACGTCAAGCAGCCACCCACTTTTCCATATGATAAGCAATGGCCATGTCTTCAATTGTCTCTGCGCTTTCATGATTTTGGCACAAATCCTGCTAAGTCACGGCAACGTTTCTGTGTTGTTTGTTTTTGAATTGTCTTGAAAATGTGGTGCTAATTGGCTATCAGCACGGCCTTTTATGCGAGGAAGATGAGAGCAAGAGGCAATGTTTCTGCGTGTTGAATATGATGATAATAGGAGGGTGCGATGCTTGAAGTAACTGGTATCGCCAAGAACTTCGGAGCCATAAAGGCTGTGAAGGGTATTTCCTTCAAGGTGGACAAGGGCGAAGTACTTGGCTTTCTGGGGCCTAATGGCGCTGGCAAGACAACAACCATGCGGATGATCACCGGCTTTCTGCCGCCGACATCTGGAACTGCGGTCGTATGTGGACATGACGTTACGCAAGATCCAGTGGAGGCAAAGAGGCAGATAGGCTATCTGCCGGAAAATGCACCGGCATATCATTCAATGACCGTGACAGCTTTTCTCTGCTTTGCGGCGGAGATGCGAGGCTATCACGGAAGCGAAAGGGACGGAAGGGTTGACGCGGCCATTGAGAAATGCCGTCTCCAAACCGTCAGATATCAAACCATCGGCACGCTTTCGAAGGGATACAGACAGCGCGTTTGCTTTGCGCAGGCGATCCTGCACGATCCGCCGATTCTGATCATGGACGAGCCCACAGACGGGCTGGATCCTAATCAGAAGCATCTTGTGCGGACCATGATCAACGAGATGGCGTCGCAGAAGGCGATCATCGTTTCAACCCACATTCTCGAGGAAGTTGATGCGGTATGCACACGGGCAATCATCATCAGCAACGGCCTGATCGTGGCAAATGGCACGCCTGCTGCCCTGAAGGCTAGAAGCAGCACAGGGCGGCTGGACGACGTCTTCAGGATGCTTACGATAGGCAGAGAGGAGGCGGCATGACAGCGATGTGTGGAAAATCGATCGCTATATTCAAACGCGAGTTCAAGTCTTACTTCGAATCGCCAGTGGCATACGTTTTTCTTGTGGCGTTTTTATTGCTCACTGGTTTCTTCACGTTCGCCGTAAGCCACCTGTACGAAAGAAATGTCGCCGACATGCAGGCTTTCTTTATATGGACACCGTGGGTATTCCTGCTGCTTGTGCCTGCGGCGACAATGGGGTTGTGGGCTGAAGAGCGAAGGTCGGGAACGATCGAATTGCTGCTGACAATGCCGGTGACAATGCTTGACGCAATCCTCGGCAAATTCTTCGCGGCGTGGGCGTTCATCTCGCTTGCCATAGTCCTCACATTCCCGACAGCGCTGACCGTGGCGTATCTCGGCAAGCCAGACGTCGGAGTGATTCTCTGCCAGTATGCCGGAACAATCCTGATGGCGGGAGCATATGTTTCCATCGGCATGCTGACCTCGTCAATGACGAGGAGCCAGGTCATAGGCTTCATCCTTTCGCTTGTGATCTGCCTGCTGATGGTTCTCTGCGGGTGGGAGCCGGTAACGGATCTTTTTGTCCGCTGGGCGCCGGCGACCGTGGTGGAGTTCGTGGCGTCGTTGAGCTTTATGCCGCACTTTGTCTCAATATCAAGGGGTGTGGTGGATATCAGGGACATCGCCTATTACATCAGCGTCATTGTGTTCATGGCTTTTGTCACGCATATAGTTATTGAAAACAGAAAATCTGCGTAGGGAGATGCGGGAAATGAAGATCGGATCGGATAGATTCTGGAAAACGATTGGAGCTATTATTGGGATAGCTGCTCTCCTCGCTTTGTTGATGGCGGCAAACTATGTTGCCGGCAGAACAAGGCTGAGGCATGATTTCACGCAGGACAAGCTGTACAGCCTTTCGAATGGCAGTCGCGCCATCCTGAAAAAACTGGACCAGAAGGTGACTCTCAAGCTGTTCTTCAACAGCAGTTCACCGGAAGTGCCGCAGAATATCAAGGACTATGCCCGGCAGGTGGAAGATCTCCTGAGCGAATATGCGCTGGCGTCGGATGGGAGGATCGTTGTTGAGAAATACGACCCGCAACCCGATTCGGATGCCGAAGAGTGGGCCCAGCACTACGGAATCCAGGGCAGTCCGATCCAGATGTTCGGGCCGCCGCTGTATTTCGGCCTGGTGTGCAGTTGCGGAAGCACCGATGGAGCGCTGCCGACTCTCGATCCACGCTCGGAGCAAATGCTGGAATACAATGTCACCCGCCTCATCTATCGGGTGACGCATCCGGAAAAGCCGGTTATAGGCGTGCTGAGCTGCCTGCCTGTGATGATCGGCAACGTTTCCATGGCTATGCGGCAACAGCCCCAGCCCTGGCTGGCGTTTCGTGAACTTCGCGATGACTATGCCGTAAAATCCATTTCCACCACTGCGGAGGAAATAGGTCCCGAAGTGAAAGCCCTTATCATTGTGCATCCGAAGAATCTGTCGGACAAGACGCTTTATGCAATAGATCAGTTCGTGTTGCGCGGCGGCAAGGTGCTTGCCTTCCTGGATCCGTTCAGTGTTGCTGAGGCTGATTCAGGCCCGCAGTCGCAGTTCTCAATGGCCAAGAATTCATCCAATATGAACAAGCTGCTGTCCACGTGGGGCGTGAGTTATGATGACGATAAAGTATTGGCCGATCCAAGCGCTTCCACAACGATAGGAACGTCGGCCAGCGACAGCGAGGAGAGTCTGGTGGTCCTTTCGCTTGGCACTAATAATCTGAGCAGGACGGACATTATAACCGCGCAGCTCGAACATCTTCAGTTGCCGTTCGCCGGGACGTTTTCGTGCGCGGGCGGTGGCGGCTTGACGGTGACTCCGCTCATCTTTTCGAGCGCGAAAGCTGGAACGCTCGATTCAATGTCGGCACGGTATGGCGGGTCGGCTGTTCTTAACCGCTTCACAAGTTCCGGGATGAAGATGGACGTCGCCATCCGACTGACCGGCGCATTCAAAACAGCCTTCCCTGAAGGGAAGCCTAAAGATGCGAATTCGACAAACGACATGGCGAGGGCGGAAGCCGGTCCGGGCCTGACGAACGGAGTCAGCACCATAATTCTTGTCGGAGATACGGACATGATTTATGACCGTTTTTGCGTTGAGGAAATGAACTTCCTTGGATCAAGTGGATACAGGCCGAGGAATGACAACCTGAATTTCTTCATGAATGCAGTGGAGCAAATTGCAGGCTCGCAGGATCTCGTTGGAATAAGATGCCGAAGCAAGTTCAATCGTTCGTTCGACCGCGTTGTGGCATTGCAGCAGAAGGCGGTGCAGCAGTGGCAGGAGAAGGAAGGCGAGCTTGAGCGGGAGCTTAAGGAAACGCAGCAGCAGCTGGGGCAAATGGAAGCCAACAAGGACAAGAGTCAGCGCTTCGTTCTCAGTGAAGAACAGAAGACGGCAATAGCCAAATTCAAGGCAAGGGAAACCGGTATCAAGAAGGAGCTCAAGTCAGTCCGCAAGAGTTTGCGCGGGGACATCGAGAATCTTGGCGTCAAAGTAAAGCTCTTGAATATCGCGCTGATGCCTCTGTTTGTGATTGTTGCCGGGATTGCATTCTGGGTTTACAGAAGAAACAGGAAATAAAATGGAACTGGAGATAGAGAGATGAAAGGAAAGAATCTGCTGATCCTTGTAATCCTCGCAATGATCGTGCTTGGGATTGCAGCTTTGACTTCGAGGAAAAAGGAGTTGGCTCCGCCGGATGTTGTCGGCACGGCTCTGTTGCCCAAACTTGACATCAACGCTGTCGAGAAGATCGTTATTCGATCCGCCTCGGATGGCGTTACGCTCGCCAGGATCGGAGACCTATGGGAAGTGCCGTCCAAATTCAACTACCCGGCCGGTTTCGAGAAGATCAAGAGCGCGCTGATGAAGCTGGGCGACATCAAGATAGGCCAGGTTGTTGATGCCAGCACCACGCAAAAAGCTGAGCTCAAGATGCAATTGCCTCCCTCCTCGACGAACGCTCCGGTAACTGGCAGCGGCACGGTTGTCGAACTCTTTGGGAAGAACGGTGCCAAACTCGGTGCCGTGCTGATAGGTGAAAGCCACATGCACAAGCAGGATGGAGCCCCGGCTGACTATCGTGGCTACCCGGACGGTCAATATGTCTCCAACGATGGCGGAACGAACGTCTTCCTTGTGAAGGACTCTCTTGAGGACATGACAGCTGATACAAAGGCGTGGGTGGAAGCCGATCTTATGAATGTTCAGATGTCTGACATTTCCTCGATTGCAATGGAGGGAACCAATGGGACAACCGTGAAGCTGTCCCGCAACAAGGACACGAATCTCATAACGGTTCAAGGCCTGTCGGATAAGGAAGAAACGGACTCCACCAAGATGTCTGGCGTGGAAACGGTATTGGCCTATCTTAAATTCGACGATGTGGCTGATCCGTCGCTCCCTCCCGGCGCCATGGGTCTGGACAAGCCGGCGATTTTTGTAGCAACCACGTTGAAGGGCGAAATCTATACGCTCAGGATCGGCGGCCTGGCGCCAAGCGGGGATGGCCGGTATGTAAAGATCGAAGCCGCAATGACGACCGATACGAATGCGCCAGCCGCGCCTAAGACTGAGCTCAAGAAGGATGAGAACGGGAAGACGGCGGAGACGGCTGGTGACAAACCCACGGAAAGACAGGAGACGGAAAAGAAAATCAAGGCATTGCAGGACAAGTTCAGCCGGTGGACTTATGTAGTGGCATCATATAAGACCGATACGATGCTCACTCCTAAGGGCGAGCTTGTGAAGAAGAAGGAAGAGGTCAAGCCTGAGAAATCGACACCTGCGCCAAAAATGGAAGAGCCGAAGAAGATAGAGATAAGGCAGGAAATAGCGCCGGTTTCGACAAAAACAAATGCGCCGGAAGCGCCAAAAGATCAGGACAAGAAAGCAAGCTGGTGGAAACGATTGTGGAAGTGAATTTATGCCACATGTGAACCGTGATTAACCGGGGCGGGAGGATACATGAATCCTGAGATAGCAAAAACAACTGATATGATAAGCGGGCAGGCGAAACTGATCGAATCGCTGCGCCAGGAAGTGAACAAAGTTCTTGTAGGCCAGGAAAAACTCATGGATCGAATGTTGATCGCGTTGATAACCGGTGGTCATATTTTGCTCGAAGGAGTACCCGGCCTGGCAAAAACGACGGCGGTCAAGACGCTGTCGAAAGCACTTGGTTTCAAGTTCCAGCGCATTTCGTTCACGCCGGATCTTTTGCCTGCTGACGTTATCGGGACCATGATCTACAGTCCGAAGGACGGCACATTTGCGCCCAAGCAGGGACCGGTTTTCACAAACCTTCTGCTCGCCGACGAAATCAACAGAGCGCCGGCCAAAGTGCAGTCGGCCCTTCTGGAGGCGATGCAGGAACACCAGGTGACCATCGGCAGCAATACATATCGCCTGCCGGAGCCGTTCCTGGTCATGGCCACGCAAAACCCCATCGAGCAGGAGGGAACCTATCCGCTTCCGGAGGCGCAGGTGGATCGTTTTATGCTGAAATGCAAGATCACCCATCCGTCTAAAGATGACGAACGGCGTATCATGAACCGGTTCACCCGTAAAACCGACATCGCAGTGGAAACCGTGGTTTCCGCCGAAGATGTGTCCGGCATGCGGGACATTCTTGACCAAGTCTATTGCGACGAAAAAGTCGGAGATTACATCCTTGATATTGTTTTCGCCACCCGCAATCCGGCGGAATACAAACTTGATATTGCACACCAGATTGAATACGGAGCATCGCCGAGGGCTACGCTCTATCTCAATCTCGCTGCGCGGGCGAACGCGCTGTTGCATGGCCGCGCATATGCAACACCTCAGGACGTGAAGGAAATTGCCTACGATGTGTTGAGGCACCGGATCATTCTTACCTACGAAGCTGAAGCTGAAGAGATAACGAGCGAGGACATAATCACGCGAATCCTGAATGAGATCCCTGTTCCGTGAAGTTTTTCCTCTATTATGGGGTGGCAACGAACATAGTACGTTGTGGTAGGGCGCGGGCGCCGCACGCGCCGCATCTTTTCACGGCGGTTCCGGCGGCCCCGCCCTACCTTCGACTCAATAATTGAGCCAGACCCTTTGCGAGTCGTTATGGCCATTGATACAAAAGAATTGATGAGGCAGGTTGGCAAGATCAAGGTTTTCACCAATCGCCTTGTTGACGAACGCATCTCAGGCGAATACCACTCTGTTTTCAAAGGGCAGGGGATGGAGTTCGATGAAGTTCGCGAGTACGTCGCGGGCGACGATGTGCGCTCGATAGACTGGAACGTAACCGCGCGGATGGGACATCCGTTCGTCAAAAGATTCTGCGAAGAGCGCGAGCTGACAATCATTTTCCTTGTGGATATTTCGGGCTCGCAATGTTTTGGCTCCGGAAAGCGAACCAAGGCTGAAGTCGCCGCTGAAATAACCTGTCTCCTGGCTCTGTCAGCGATCAAGAACCAGGACAAAGTCGGCTTGATTCTTTTCAGCGATCGGATCGAGAAGCTGATCCCGCCACGCAAGGGCAGGACCGCTGTAATGCGGCTCGTGCGTGAAGTGCTTGCCGCCGAGGAAACCAGGCGCAGCACAAACATCGCTTCGGCTCTTCGTTTTCTGAACAATGTCCAGAAACGCAAGGCGATAGTCTTTCTGGTTTCGGATTTCATGGACGAAAATTACGTCAAGGAATTGCGTGTCACTTCCCGAAAACACGATGTCATCTGTTGTCCGATATCCGATCCCCGCGAGATAGAATTGCTGGATGCCGGTCTTGTCGAGATTCAGGACCCTGAGAGCGGCGACCTGATGTTGCTCGACACAAGTTCGAGAACTGTGCGTGAGTTGTTCAAAAAGAAACGCGAAACTGAACAGCGCGAATTTCGAGATATGCTCAGAAGATACAAGATTGACACCATTTTCCTTTCAACGGATCGCCCGTATATTGACGATGTCCGGAATATGTTCAGGCAGAGGCAGGTTCGGGCCGGAAGAGGGTAGGCGGAGACGGAGAGTGAACAGCAGATTGACGAACCGCAGAATAATGAATTGCGAAGTTCAGAGAACCAGTC
>CAZASC010000015.1:24739-37664 GCA_964487695.1 uncultured Victivallales bacterium | reverse complement strand
ATCGTGTATGCCGACAGGAGAAGGAATCAATCGGCCTCCGGCTGGTTTGCCACCCGTCCCATCGTTTTTGAACGTATAGCTCCAGTGGAGCGCAGCCCTGGCAAGGATATCGAAATCGTAATGAAGCCGGTTTGGATTTACCCGGCCTTCAAGACCGTGGCTATTTGGACGCTGCTGGCGATGCTGATTATTGCGCTGTGTTTTCTCGGATGGAAACTCGCCAGGCGCATCCATCGCCACATCAAGCTCATGAGAATGTCGCCGCGTGAGCGGGCATTGTTCGAGTTGTCTGAACTTCTTTCCAAGGACCTGGCCGGAAAGAACATGATCAAGGAGTTTTATCTCGAGCTGACCATGATCGTGCGCCGGTATATCGAACGCCAGCATTTGATACGAGCCCCGGAACAGACGACTGAGGAATTCCTCGCGGCTGTCGGCAAGAATCCAAAGTTCAGCCATGAAGTCGTGAGCAGGCTGAGATCGTTTCTGGAGGCCGCAGATCTGGTGAAGTTCGCCGGCGACCATCCAACAGGAACGGAAATTAGCGGTGCAACGGTAACGGCGACGGAATACATCGAGAAGGATTCGCCTGTTGATCAGACGCCTGATGGCGCAGGACAGAGGTCGTAAAATGTTCAGATTTGGCAGTCCATACTATTTCTTTTTGCTGATACCGGTTGGCGTTGCGGCGTGGATGGTGTTTCGCAGACACATCAACAGTGGAATTGTCTTTGCCCCCACGTCGCGAATCCCGTATGCAGGAAAAACGTGGCGTACGCATGCTGCCGCCATCTTGCCGCTTCTTTCACTTCTGGGCCTGGCGCTTTCCATAATCGCTCTTGCCAGACCGCAGACTGTCCTCTCCAGGATGCATCGTTCTGTTGATGTGATCGCCATCGAGATGCTCGTGGACTGTTCCGGATCCATGGAAGCCCTGGACATGTCCACGAGATCGGTTGCCGGTGTGATCGAGAGGACGCGCATCCAGGCTGTAAAGGAAGCATTCGCGGAGTTCATAAAGCAGCGTCCAGACGATCTATGTGGTCTGATCACGTTTGGCGGTTTTGCCACGTCGCGGGTGCCGTTGACAACAGACCATTCCGCGCTCCTTCATGTGTTGAGCGGCGTTGAGGTGCCGAAAAACGGGCTGGATGCCAATGGGCAACCGGTAGACCCGGAGGAAACTATGACGGCGATCGGCGACGGATTGGCAACAGCTTGCGCCAGACTGGAACATGCGGAACCAAAGACCAGGATCGTCGTTTTGTTGACCGACGGCGGATCAAATACCGGCATAATCAAACCAGAAGAAGCCATGAAAATCGCGAAGAAGATGGGTATACGCGTTTATACTATTGGAGTCGGCGGACGCGAGCCTGCGCCTATAAGAGTCAGGGACAACTTTGGAAGAGATGTAATCGTCAGAATTGAGGCTGATCTTGACGAAGGATTGCTTAAGAAGATCGCCGATACTACAAAGGGACAGTACTTTAACGTCATGGATCCGAATGGCTTGGGGAACGCAATGTCCGATATCAACAAGCTTGAGAAGACGAAGGTGGAGCGGGATGAGTACCGGCAGTACAACGAGTTGTTTCCCTTGTTTCTTTGCCCGGCTGTTGCCCTGATCGTGCTGGGAGCCGGATTGAATGTGATGGCCACGAGGAGGATAATGTGAGAGCCGTGCAGTTTGCCAACGCATGGGTATTGTATCTGCTGTGGCTTGTGCCTGCTGTGGGCGCATGGTGGTATGTCGTCAATCAGCGTGGCGAGCGCAAACTTTCCGTTTTCATGTCACAACAGATGCAGAATAAATTGTGTCCGGCGGCATTTTCGACGCGTTTCAACTGGCAGACAGGGTTGATAACATCAGGGCTGCTATTGATGCTGATCGCAGTTGCACGACCGCAATGGGGAACGAAAGAAGAAGTCGTATATGGCCGGGGCCGGGATTTGGTGATCGCTCTCGATGTTTCCAGATCAATGCTTGCAACCGACGTGCGTCCGAATCGCCTCCAGCGTGCCAAGGTTGACCTTATGGATCTCCTCAAGGATCTTGGCGGCGATCGCGCGGCATTGGTGGCGTTCCGCCGCACCGCGGTGATGTTATGCCCCCTGACGACCGATTATGCCTATCTAAAGCAGGCGTTGGATGGTGTGGACATTGATTCGGCTCCCGCCGGCGAGACCAATATCGGCGACGCGATAGACAAGAGCGTGGAAGCGCTTGACGGCGACGTGGGATCGCACAAGGCAATCATCCTGATATCCGACGGTGAGGATTTGGAGGGCAAAGCGCTTGCGGCAGCTGAGAAGGCTGGGGAGAGACACATTCCCATCTTTACGGTTGGAATCGGCGACCCCAAGGGCTCGAAGATACCGGGGAAGGATGATGGCAAGGCCGGGTTCATGAAGCATAACGGCAGCGATGTAATCACAAAGCTTGATAATGACGCACTTTGTGCGATCGCGAAAAAGACGGGAGGCGCCTACATCCCTCTTGAAACGGCGAGCATGCGCGGCGATGTTACGCTCGGCACGCTTTACAGGGATTATCTTGCGAAGCTTGCGGAACACGACCTGGAAGAAACGCTGCAAAGACGATACATCGAACGTTACCAATATTTCCTTTTTCCTGCGGTTTTGTTGCTTCTCGCCGGCGCATGCCTGAGCAGGGGAAGGCTGGCCAGACGTAAACCGGATCAGCAAATCCCGCCGCCTTTGCCAGCACGTTCACAAATCAAGAAAGCCATGGCCTCCAGGACTGCTGGCGTTGTGCTTATGTTGCTGGTGACGTGTCTCCATTCTTCGGCGGACACGAACGAGAATGCGAGGGTAGTCAGCTCTACGAATGCGCAGGCATCCGCAAAAACTGTCGCGCCTGAACTGGTTGTTCCGGAGGGCCGCGATGGCGCGCGACTCGCTCAACGGTTGTACCTTGAAGGCAGGTATGACGACGCGGCAAAAGCTTACATGGAAGCACTCAAAACGGCTGGCGAGAAGTCGCGGCGCGATTTTCGATACAATGCCGGCATCGCTCTCTTCAAGGCGGGCAAGTATCGAGAAGCGGCTGAACTAATGCAGGACGTCATGCAGGCCGACAAGGAAAATAACACGGATTCATCCATGGGTCTTGGCGCGTGCCTCTTCAAGGAGGCCGACTCGCAGAAAGAACAAACTGCCGACGAACTCGCGCAGAAAGAACAACTGCTGAGAGAATCCGGCGAAGCTTTCAAGACCGCAGTACGGGCCGATTCTGATGACGCAGTCGCACGCCGGAATTTGGCGGTCGTTCTCGATGCCATGCCTGATGCGGAACAGAAAGCCAAGACGGCCAAGTTGCTGGCTGACTACGAGAAAACTTCGCCAGGCGAACTTGCCGACAAAATGCTTCTTGAACAAAGACAATTGATCAAGGATATCCAGCAATCCCTCACAAACGACTCACCCGGGCGCATTGCGCAATTGGAGAATCTTTCCAGGCGACAAAAGGAGAACGCCGACTTGTGGATACCGCTCAAGGGAAAACTGTTGAATGCCATCTCCCAACAACCGGCCTCTACCAATGTCCAACATCAGGTGGCCGCAATAAATCAACTGGCTGAAGCCACAAGGGACAGCATGACGACAGCTTCTGAAAAGCTGAAAGACCTTGATCCTGCTGGCTATAATTCGGCGGCGGCATCGGGAGCTGCGGTATATAATATCTGGACGGCGATCGTTCCGTATCAGCTCGTTTTGCAGGAAGACATGCGTCGCCAATCCAACGCAATTGTCTGCGCTCAGGATGTCATCGGCGGCAACGAAGAAAAGAAAAAGCCGGCAACACAGGATCAGCGCGAGACCGAAAAGCTGACCGGGTTGTTCGTCAACAGGTTCAGCGCATCGGTGCCGGAAGGCGGCGAGCAGCAGAAGATGAATAATCAACAGGCCGCCGGCAAAGACCAGCAACCGACAATAAATGCCCCTGGCATCACTGCGGAAACACGACAGAAGATACTGGAATTGGCGGACCAGACTGGACAATTACAGGCAAACGCAGCAAGGGCGGCTGATAAGGAAGATTTCGCAGGCGCGCTTCCGGACGAACAGAAAAGCTTTGATCTGCTGAAGGAGATTGAAAAGCTGCTGCCGAAGAATCAGAACCAGCAGCAACAGAAACAGGACAAGCAACAGCAGGATCAGAAGCAGCAAAATCAGGATGAGAAGAAAGATCAGAAGTCTGACAAAAAGCAGCAGCCCCAGCCCCAGAAACAGAACGACAAACAAGAGCAAAAAAAGGAAGCGCAACAGCAGGAGAAGAAAGATTCAACTCCCGACGACGTCAAGAAAGTGTTGGAAAAGGCATTACAGCGCGAGAAAGATCACGAAGCTGAACTGCGAAGAAGAAATCAGCAAATTCCGCCTTCGGCAATAGATCGCGACTGGTAGATGCAATGAAACAGAGATCCATATTACCGGCGATTGTCTTTCTCGCCGCAGCGCTCTGCATGTCGTCGCTCGCCCAGGACGTCAATCTCGAAATAACTACCACCCGGGATCAAATTTACCTTGGCGAATCGGTTAATCTCACTGTCAAGATATCCGGGGCCGGCTCATCTGCGGAGCCTGATCTTTCTTCCTTGAAGAATTGTAGCATAAAACGTCTGGGCAATCACAGCTTCAGCAGTTTTAGCATTATCAATGGCAGTGTTACGAGGGAGAGCGCCAATATTTTCGACTACGAAATAACGCCGTCGGTTGCGGGTAAGTTCGTTGCCGGTCCGGTGAACGTCAAGGTGGGCGGAAATACGATCTCACGCGCGGGGCCTGTGGTTGAAGTCGCTGGCCTCGAATCACAGAAGGATGTTCTGATTCGCATTGTCTCGTCGAGGGAATCGGTGCTGGTTGATGAGTCCTTTGACATCGTTCTGGACATAGCGATCAAAAGGCTCAGCGGGCAATTCGCGGATAGCCATCCCCTTGACCCTAATGAGCCCCCGGCGTTGACTGTCCCTTTCCTGGATATTCAGCCTGTTGCTGGAATGGACGGGCCCGATATAAAGAGCACATTGGAGAAGTGTCTGAGTCCACAGAACAGGGGCCCGGGCTTCGCGATCAAC
The DNA here is from genome assembly GCA_964487695.1 of uncultured Victivallales bacterium. GTDB lineage: Bacteria > Verrucomicrobiota > Kiritimatiellia > UBA8416 > CAZASC01 > CAZASC01. Next base: position 32,562 of record CAZASC010000015.1, on the reverse strand, counting down.
AGCTACACCATCCAAAACCAGGATTTCCCGTTTGGCGGCGGGTTCCCTTTTGGTTTCAACATGCAGGCGCAGCCGGCAAAATTCATGTTCGATAAGTCAGTGATTCAGACGAACGGCGAGTCATATATGGACTATGCCATCAAACTCAAATACACCGCGAGGCAGGAAGGCGCATACACATTCGGTCCGGTTGCGTTCAAAGGGAAGATTGTGGTTGGCGCCGATGCGCAGGGACGCGGGATTACAAAACCTGTTTTTTCAGTAGGCTCTGCGTGCACTGTGCGTGTTGTACCGCCGCCTGAGCAGGGGCGGCCTCCATCATATGTCGGAGCGATCGGCACCAATCTGGCAGTGGATGCCTCACTGGACACGCAAACATGCAGTGTCGGCGACCCGCTCAAGCTCAAGCTCGCGATATCCGGTAATGTCAGTCTGGATAATATTTATCCGCCTGTCTTGAGCGATCAGCCTGATATGGTCAGGAATTTCAAAGTTTATGACGATATGGTGCAGGTTGGGAAGAAAGACAGTCTTAGGGAATACAGCTACACAATTCGTCCGATAAAGGATGGTACAATAGAATTGCCGGCAATAGACGTTTCCTATTTCGACTCTGCTGACCGGACATACAGAACGTTGAAAACAAAGCCCATTCCTCTTCGCGTTAATAAAGCGGTCACAGTCGGGAGCGAGATCATCATTGCAGCCGCGACCAATCGAGTTGCAGAAGAACGCACGAGGGTGTCGGATATGTTCATTCCCGCTCCGCTGAATGTTGATCCATCCGGAGCGGATAGTGAAAGCATTACAGGCGGCTGGCGGATCATTGCGATGCTGGTAGCAGGTCCCATCATTTATTTTCTCACAATCTCGGTCGTTTATGGGCATCGGCGTTTTGTGCGCAACGCAGGGGCGCGTCGAAGCCGGCATGCGCTAAAACATGCGCTGTCCGTGCTGCATGAAGCCGCAGGAAAGGCAGGAACCGGCGACAGTTGCGTGTCCATTGGGATCTGCAATGCGATACGAACGTATCTGGCTGATCGCTTCGATCTCGCAGAAGCCGTCATGACGCCTGTGGATGCGAGAAGGATACTTGGCGGGGCAAAACTGGATCGGGAGTCGGTTGACGCTCTCTGCCGGATCATGGAGCGCAACTTCAATGCAGGTTACGACTCTGGCTCTGTGCCGGATTTCGACGTCAATAAGGATTGTTCGGAAGTGAAAAGACTGTTGAGGGAGATGGATGCCAAGCGTGGATAAAATGCAAGGAACAACAATTATTCTGAAGAGTGGAGCGGCAATGCTTTGCTGCCTCCTTCTCTCGTTCCATGCCGCAAGTGCCACGGCGGACGATGCCATACAGCGCAAGTTTTTGCTGGAAGAGGCAAACCTCAGGATGTCGTCCGCTAAAACACAGGCGGACTTTGCGGCTGCCGCGGGAACGTATAGCCAGCTTCTTGACTCAGGCGTAAGAAACGGCGTCCTGTTCTACAATATGGGAACGGCGCTTCTGCTTGGCGGGCGCTATAGAGAGGCCGAAAAAAACCTGCTAAGGTCTGAACGGTATATGGGGAGCAATTGGGAGATCAGGCATAATCTGCTTGTCGCGATGGCAGGCAAGGAGCGCGATAAGGATACGTACCTGCCATGGTATCGCGCATTGCTCTTCTGGCATTACGGTTTGTCCGGAGCAGCTCGATCGCGCATTGCCGCCCTGGCATTTTTCGCGTTCTGGCTGGCCCTTGCCATCAGAACGCTCGGTTTCCAGCACTTTGCGAAGCCGGTCATAATCGTTTCGATTGTAATGTTTGTGATTTTTGGATCCAGCGTGGCAACATCGCTGCATCAGGAGGTTCAGGTTGAAAGTGGGCTCGACTATTCGTCAGGTGGCCAGACTGGGCGTGCCGCGCTCGATTTCGGGAAGAGCGACTTGGCACAGCCTCATTCCACATCGGAGAATTCGCATCAACAATGACAAGGAAACAGACAACGTGGATCACGATTCTGGCGTGCGTGATGATATTCGCATTTTCAGGCGCTGCTCATGCGCAGGTTCCAATTACAGCCGAGATCGCTGCGGATCGCCCAAACATCTTTGCGAATGAAAGCTTCAACCTTACGATTTCCATAGATTCGGGCGGGGAACGGGTCTCGCCGGAGGTCACACTCTTATCGATGCCGGACAAGAGCAGGCTGGTGACTGGAAAATTCGACGAACTTCCTCCTCATCGGCAAGTCCATGACAATCAGATGAGGGAAATCCGGACTTTTCGATGCAAGGCGCGGGCGCCGATTCCGGGGCCTATCGAATTGGCGCCAACACTCAAATTGGATATTATCTCGAGGGAGAGAGTATTCATGGGGCTTGCCGATCTTCGAACCTCCTGCGATATTCGTGTGGCGCCGTTGAATCTCAACATCAATACGATCCCGACGAATGGATGTCCTTCCGATTTTTCAGGCGCTGTCGGACAATTCAACTTCGATGTAAATGCTGCGCCGATGGATGTTGCCGTCGGTGACTTGGTGACTCTCACCATGAAGATCCATGGCGACGGTTATCTGGAGCCTGTGTCATCGCCCCGCTTGTTTGCCGGGCAGGATTTCAAGATCTATGATCCAGAGCCGGGTGATGGAAAGCCCATTGAAGGGGAGAAAACATTCACGCAGATATGCATACCGCAGAACACGAACGCCGTCTCGATTCCAGCGGTGTCTTTCTCGTACTTCGACGGGCGGGCAGGGACGTACAAGCGGATAACGAGCGGGCCGTTCCATTTGAAGTTTCATTCGCGGAAAGCCGCATCGTTTGAACAATACCGCCCGAGCCAGACTACTGCCGTAACGACGGCGGCACAGAATAGCGGGACCGGAGAGAGTATGGTTTCCCTGTCGGGAACTTCGCCGTCATATGCTGGCAGCCTCTGGCGGAAAATTATGCACGAGGGCAGACAGGCTGTCGCTATCAGGAGCGAAACGGCCATGTTCGCGCCCTCGCATTCCTCGCTCGTCAGCTTTGACGTCCCCAATGGCCGGCTTGTCACTGTCGTTGAAATCCAAGGCAACTGGTCCAAAATCGCATTGGGCGATAAGCGTGGCTGGGTGCCGACGGAGTGCTTAAGTACGCAATAGTAAACGACGGGTGCCGAAGATGGAGTCTTCGATGGAATGAACAGAACGAATAGCGTTTTATCCCGATGTGCTGCTCGTTCAGCCTTGATTTCCGTCGGCCAAACGTCTTATCCTCGCAGCACATCTGGATAAAACGCTATTCGTTAGGCGACCTTGCGCTATGGACTACGACGAGTTGATGCGGCAGATAAAATCAGCGTTTGCGGACGCACCTGCGCCGTCGGAAGACAGCATCGTTTGTCACAAATGCGAGGAGTGCTTCGCCCTCCTCGATGATGTTCGCGCCACACGCCGGACGAGCTTTCGGATTCTTGGGTCGAGCAGAGCTTTGATCAGCTTCCATTCTTTTCAGATGATGCGAAGCGTTTTTATTTTCCGGCGTTTCTTCGCGTTGCCGCGCTCAAACCGGATTCGCTTGTTGCACAGTTTGCTTTATATTCATTGTCAGATGGATTTCGGATGCAGCCCAGAGGCGGCTATTCTCCGCCGCAGAAGCAAGCCATAAGAGATTTCCTCGATTACATCGAGACGCGGCGCGTTGACGAATCAGACCAAGAGGATGTTACAAAAGCCAAGACATTGTGGCAGACGGTCGCCTAACAAGTCGCCGGAGCCAAGCGCCGTTACGCCTTTCAGTTCCGCTATCGCGGTTCACGTCACGAGTCGGAGGTGGCTAAACTGTTACAATCAAACAAACATGACCCAAAAAAACTTGACGCTATAATACCACGGTTATACCCTGTTAAGTATGAAAACAGCAATATCAATACCTGACACGATCTTTTCTCGCGCGGAGCTATTTGCTCGCCGCCGCAAGATGACCCGGAGCGCACTTTTCACTGTCGCGGTCGATGAGTACGTTCAACATCACCGCGCTGATGACATAACAGGCAAATTGAACGAGATCTACCCAAAAGAGGACTCTACTCTTGATCCAATTCTGGAACGATTACAGACGATGTCCCTCCCCAAGGAAAAATGGTAGTGAAACGCGGTGAAATCTGGTGGGCATCACTTCCCGATCCGCTTGGAGCAGAACCCGGATATCGTCGACCGGTGCTCGTTGTTCAGTCCGATGAATTCAACCGTAGCGGCATCAGGACTGTCATTTGCTCAGCGATCACGACAAATCTGAACCTTGCTGGCGCTCCCGGAAACGTTCAACTGTCACCACGTTCATCAGGGCTTTCCAAGCCATCCGTTATCAACGTATCTCAACTCATCAGTATCGACAGGACGCGGTTGACCGAACGAATCAAGGGCATCGACACTGATAGCATGCGCCAAGTCGACGAAGGCCTGCGCCTGATCTTGACCTTGTAGGTTGAGCGGCGAACAACCCACTCGTGACTATCGCTCACCCTCAGCGGGTTCGCTTAACCACAATGGCAACGTTCGGTAGACAAGGGAAGTGGAGCAGGACAAATGGCGATCAAAAAAGTTAACTCATCAATGGTCTACGCCGTTGATTAAGACGCGAAGACAAAGACATTGGAAGTCGTCTTCACGAAAGGCGGTGTCTTCGCATATTCAGATGTTCCACAATCGGAATATCAGAATTTGATGAAGAGCAACTCCATCGGATCATACATGAGGTTGTGCATAATCGGCGTCTACCAGGAACATAAATTGAATTGAGGCAGAGCCGAACACGCCGCTCCTCTCACGTTATTGGTGTCATGCTGGCTTCTGCCAAGCCAGCGGACTGGAGCAACCGATCCGCCCACAACTATAACGCCTGCATGAAATAATTGGTTCGCTTTTCCATCGCGATGTCGCTGGAAAGTCCGTGGCCCGGATAGATGAGCGTTGCATCTGGAAGGCCCGCCAGCTTCTTCAGAGACGCGCTGAGAACGCGGGAACTTCCGCCCGGCAAATCGGTGCGACCCACGGAACCGGCAAATAGCGTATCTCCGGTGAAAAGGCAATTCGCGCCTTCGAAATGGAAACATACCGCGCCAGGAGTGTGGCCCGGTGTCGAGATGACTTTGTACGCTAGGCCGGCGTCGTTCCATTCCTGCCCGTCCTTGAGCAGACGCGCAATTTCCGCCGGCCGCTTTGGAACGCCATAGTACGGCGGCATCTGGTTTGCATTTGAAAATGACCATTCGAGATCGTCTTCGCTGATTCCAATCGGAGCGGGGCGTGCACTGTACAAATCCGCAAGCCCGCAGATGTGATCCATGTGCCCGTGCGTGACGAGATATGCGGCTACTGTAAGTTTCTTTTGCTTCAGAAATTGAAGGATCAGTTCTGCGTCGGAACCGGGGTCGATTACGAGCGCTTTGTCCGATTGTCCCCACACCACAAAACAATTAACCTGGAACTCGCCGACAACGATGGTTTCGATATGCATGCTATGTTCCGCCATTTCCTCTCTCGGCACGATACACTAAACAGTCGGAGCCTCATGGTCAATCGGGATCAAGGAGTACAGTCCGGTTTGATTTCTTTTCTGAGCCAATCCAGCAAGTCATTGCGGCTGGCAAATCGCTGCTCAAGTTGAGCGTCATACGCCCGCTTCTTCCACATACCCACGTCGGATCCCTCTGGTATTCCGAGATCGAGAATGTCCTTTCCGGTGATCCACGCCGTCGGGAGCACGGGTTCATCCGCAAGTTGCTTCCGGAAATCGAGCAGGAAGTCCCAGTTTGAGAGTTTACCGTGACTCGCAATGCAATCGAGGCGGTGCAGCTCAAGTTCGGTTGTGAAAGTGGCCGCGCCGATCAGCTTCCTGAGCGTCGCGCGCCGCATCTTTGTCGCGTCTCCAAAGCGCATGTGGTTGCGCACGCAATGAACGATGGCTTCAATGTCGTCTGACGAGAAATGGAGCCTCCGCAAGACTGCCTCGGCGATTTCCGCTCCTCGCTCCGCGTGGCAGTGGAAGCGTATCCTGTCTGGGCCGGCCGAAAATGTAGGAGGCTTGCCTACGTCGTGCAGAAGGACAGAATAGGCGAGCACGGCTGTTGGCGATTCCATCAGGTTGAGCATTGCGATCGTATGCGTGAAAACATCGCCTTCCGGATGGAACTCCGCGGGCTGTTCCACATTCTTCATGGCGGCTATCTCAGGGAGAATGCCGACCAGAAGAGCAAGGTTGTCGAGCAGCGGCAACGCGTCGCCAGGACGCTTGGATTCAAGGAAAATCCGTGTGAGTTCGTCGCGAATCCGCTCCGGGCTCACGAGATAAATAAGCGATGAGTTTGACGAGATGGCGCTGGCCGTGGCCGGCTCTATTGCGAAATCAAGCACGGATGCAAAGCGAGCGGCCCTGAGTATCCGCAGGTGGTCCTCACGAAATCGCTCCGTTGGATTCCCGACGCATCGTATAAGGCGCGCCGCGATGTCGTTCCTGCCTCCCACGAAGTCATGCAACTCGTCGGTTGCGGGATCATAGAACATTGCATTGATTGTGAAATCGCGGCGCAATGCATCCGTTTCCGGATCGGTAAAGGAGACGCTTTCCGGCCTTCGGCCGTCCTTGTAATCGTGATCGCGCCGGAAAGTTGCCACCTCGAAAAAGACTGAATCCATTGGCGCTCTGACAACGCCAAACGATTTTCCTACCTCGACCGAACCGGGAAACAGCGCAATGATCTGATCCGGCGTGGCGCTTGTCGCTATGTCGTAATCTTTGGGCGTTCTCCCCATCAGCACGTCGCGCACGCAGCCGCCGGCCCAGAAGGCCGTGAAGCCTGCGGATTGAAGGTGCGCGACCACTTGTTTGGCGAGATTCCTGATATGGGTGTCTTCTTCAGTGTTCATCGCATACCGCATGAAACGCCGGATCCGCGAGGAAACTGAGCAGCAGAGCTTTCATTCGCGGTTGCGAGCTGGCAGCTTGAATCAGGGCTTCTTCGTGCGTGACGCCCTTGCCGGCGCCGCCCGCCGCCTTGTTGGTAATGCAGGATATTCCCGCAACCCGTATGCCAGCGGCGTGAGCCAGGATCGCTTCGGGAACCGTTGACATACCGACCGCGCTTGCCCCCATCCGGCGAAATGCTTCAGCCTCGGAAGGCGTCTCGTAGGTCGGCCCTGAAACGGCAACGTAAGTTCCATGTTTCAAAGTCCCGCCCAGACGTTCCGCCGCGTGATCGAAAGCTCTACGCAGTTTCGAATCGTAAACTTCGCTTTGATCGGGAAATCGCTGTCCCCACACCGGATCGTGGCTGCCGACCAGCGGATTTACGCCCATGGCATTGATGTGATCGTCAATGATCATCAAGTCGCCGGGTTCGAGGTCGTCGCGCAAGCTCCCTGCCGCGTTTGTCAGTATCAGGGCGCGAATTCCCAGCTTGAGGCATGTGTAAACAGGCAGCGCAATCGGGTCCCATCCGGCGCCTTCATACCAGTGCCGTCGCCCCTGGAAGATAAGGATATGTTTCTTCGCGTGTTCAGCTAAAAGGAGTTGCCCTTCATGTCCCTCGACTTCGGTTTGTCCCAGGCATGGGATGTCGGCATAGCTGAGCGATTGTTTTATCGTCAATGTTGACGATAGATCTCCCCACCCAGATCCGAGTATCAAAGTGCAGTAGGGGTGTGGGTCGGACAATGCCAGCCTTATTGCGGAGGCAGATTCATTCAAAAGGGCTTTATTCACTTACCTTTTCTCCTCACGATAACGTGCGTGTGTCGATCATCCGCCGTCTTCAGAACAAAAGCGTAGACTCTTGGCAGATGCTTAGTCGAGC
>CAZASC010000015.1:0-24639 GCA_964487695.1 uncultured Victivallales bacterium | reverse complement strand
GATGCTTAGTCGAGCAAATTGCTCGAAAAGCTATGTGCAATAGAGTGTTCGAGGAGTATAATAGATAGCATGAAAGATACATTGATTGTCACAGCATTTCAACAGAGGGTCTATTATGCCATTAGCCGCATTCCGCGAGGTTGTGTCACCACTTACAAGTTGCTGGCGGAGCACCTGCAATGCGGGTCGTGCCGGGCTGTCGGACAGGCGCTGCGAAGAAATCCATTTGCGCCGAAAGTGCCTTGTCACCGCGTCATAGCGTCGGATCTTACGCCTGGAGGCTTCCAAGGGAAGAGCAGTGGCGCCGCAATTGCCTGCAAGTTGGGGCTTCTCGCAAAGGAAGGTGTACTCTTCGAGAATGGGAAACTGGCGGATCGACGCCGGGTTCATAACTTGCGAGGCAAAGTCTCCAAACTATCGGAACCATCGAAATAGCAGGGGTCATGAAGCGCGCGATACTCATAATTGTCATGGGGCTTGTTGCCTGTATGGCCTGGCTCGTTTACCTGTATTTTGGTGCCGAAAACATTGAACTGCCAACGACAATGGGACAGGCGAGTGTGAGTCAAAACGACAAGCGTGAGAACGGTGTCGCCGATTTCCATCCGGTCTTTACGAAAGTGCTTACCGAAGCGCACTCCCAAATCTCTCCTTCAACAGGAGGAATCGCGACGACAAGAAAAAAGGAGATTCATAAGTCTGAGAAGAAACAGAAGTTGGCGGATGTAATTGCCGGCGAGTTTGTGCTGGGTTTCTTCGATGACAAGGACAGGGATGCTTTCTTGAGACTTGCGCAGGCGAAAGGCCTCAAGATTCTCGACACCATGGACATGGGGCACAGCGTGAGATTGAGCGTGGACGATAAACAACAGCTTGACGATCTTCTCGGCGAAAGTCCGACTCCAACCGGGACTTGGCCTAATTATTACGTCAGGACACCGGAAGTCATGGGCAAAGACCCGATGGCGCCTGAATACAATTATCTTGGATTTGGCGATCAATCGCTCAAATGGCTGGGAATCAGCGGCGATGCGACATCCCTCGGAAAGGGAATCAAGGTGGCTGTTCTGGACAGTGGTGTGGAAATGAATCCAGCCATACCTGATGGCAGCGTCACTCGCGTGAATCTTATGGGCGACGGGAGCGGCGCCGCCGCGCCGGGCGGTCATGGCACAGCAGTGGCGTCATTGATTGTCGGCGATAATGACGGAATTCACGGAATCGCGCAGGCGAGCACAATCATGAGCGTGCAGGTACTTTCGCAGAGCGGGGAAGGTGATGCCTTCACGCTGGCTAAAGGCATTGTCGAGGCGGTGGACAACGGCGCCCAGGTAATCAATATGAGCCTCGGCAGTCACGGCGATAGCGACATTCTCAAGCAGGCTGTGGACTATGCATTGTCGAAGGACGTCGCGATCGTTGCAGCGGTGGGCAATGACTCCACCGAAGGCGTTCTGTATCCGGCCGCATACGATGGCGTTGTCGCTGTTTCCGCGGTTGACGCCAATGGCCGTCATCTGTATTTCGCCAATCGCGGGCCAGAGGTTGAGCTTTCCGCGCCCGGCATAGGCGTTGATGCCGCATACACGAATGGCATCGTTAGCATGATGAGCGGAACGTCCATCGCAACACCGTTTGTCACGGGTGCGATCGCCGATTTGATGGCAGCCAGTCCGGGGATGTCGGCTCAAGACGCAGTTGCCATCCTCTGCAAATATGCGGACGATGCCGGCTTGCCCGGCAGGGATGATCAATTTGGATATGGTATTCTCGATGTCGAACGTGCGTTGGATAGAAATATTGCTGGAATATATGATGCGGCTATCGGCGATATTTGCTGGACCGGTACAAGCGACTCGCCTGCCGTTACGGTATCTGTTCAGAACAGGGGCACTGAAGATCTTGCGGCAGTTAATCTGGATGTAGTCGTTGACGGTGTCCCTGGTGACATGTTGTTTTATAACCTGGCTGTCGGACAGACTGTGAGTCGCGTCGTGCCACTCAGTCGTGAACGCCTGATTTCGGCAGGCGCGATCACTGTTTCCTGCAGCGTCACCACCCCCGGTGTTGACGACGCCAATGCATCGAACAACTCCCGCAGTATGGATGTCAGGGCAATCAAACAGTAGATAAAGATGATGGGAATTGATTCAGCTATTCCGCTGGGAAAAAGAAGTGGAATCGCAGATGGACGCAGATACACGCCGAAATATTCCTATCAAACAAGATTCTGTATTGTCCGTTTAGCCATCTCATTCGATTGCTGTTTTGCATCTACATCTCGATCCCGCGCCGGGCTTTTACGCCTTTGTTGTAGTAGTGCTTGATTTCTTTCATCTCTGTCACCAGATCGGCAAACCGGACTATATCTTTTGTGACAGAGCGCCCCGTCAGCACAAGCTCCACATTCACTGGCTTCGTCAGGATGAGATTGAGGATGTCCTTTTCGGCGATGAGTCCTGCCGCGATTGCGGTGTTGGCTTCGTCCGCAATGATCAAATCGTATTTTCCGCCAGCAATTGCGGTTGACAACTTGCGCAAGCCCGCCAGTGCCACTTCAATGTCCTTCTCAGACGGTTTGCCGCGGATAAAACATTTCCTGCCGTATTGCTCGACGGTGACGTTACGAAATAGTTTCTTAAGGGACTTGATCTCGCAGTAGGGGCCGCACTTCATGAATTGACCGATATAGACCTTCATGTTGGCTCCGCAGGCGCGGACGACCAATCCGAGTGCGGCAGTGGTCTTGCCCTTGCCATCGCCGGTGTAGACGTGTGTGTAGCCGCGCTTCATCTGAAGTTAATCCTTCCACGGCGGAGTTTCGGGCAGAAGCGCGTCGAATTCAGCTGTCACTTTCTCTTCGTACTTGCCTGCATACGTTCCGGCAAGGAACTTTGCGTATGCCTCACGCTGGAAGCGCTCCCAGGATGCCTCCTCGTGACCGGGATTAATGGGATAGAACAATGCGCCGTTCTCTTTCGCGGCTTTCTTGTCGCCGGTCGCATCTCCGATCATCAATATCATGTGAGGCGCATATTTGCCCTTTGTAGCCATCGAAATATGCTCGCCCTTGGTCCCAAGTTCCTGTCCGGCGATGACCGTTACGAATTTGACCAGGCCATGTTCTTCCCATTCCCTGGCAAGCGCCTCGGTCGGCGTCTGGGAAACGCAGATTGCATCGGAATTAGCATGGATCTTGTCCATGCTCTCGCGGACCCATTTGAAAGGGTGAACGTTCTTTACTATCTTTTCGACCAGCGCATTGACGTCCTTGCTCCATTTCAGGACGATTGCAAGTTCCTTGTCGCCGGTCACCTTCACGGTCTTCTCAATCTCCGGATTGCTCAGGGCATGGCCGGAGCCGATGAACGTTCGCAGCGATTGCAACTCCGGTACGATCACGCCGGAATCGAGCACGGACTTGCGGTTGCGCACAAGATCGAACGTCTTCAGCAGGGCGATAAACCGATTCTGTCCGCGCCATTTCGAATACAGATTCACAAACTCCGCCGCCTCGCGCACTTGCTTTTCAATGGGTTCCAGATGCCAGTGCGACACGATCAGGGAATGAAAGCATTTCTTCTGCTTGATTTCCATCGTCGGGAAAACGCAGCCGTCTGAATCAATGCCGACAAACGATGTGTGACGCGGCTTGAAATTGATCAAGTCATCCTTGGTATAGCAATGGCGATTCGTCATGGCGTTCCTTTCTCACTCTTGATGAACATGTGGATAAGCGCGATCTGACCAGCAGCCAGGTCTTCTTCTGCAATGCGCAAACGTGATGATCCAGATTTGGTTGTTCAGATATGCATAGACAACAAGGAAGGGAAAACGACGGGTGAGGTATCTCCGAGTTTCGTCTTCACGAAGTGGCCATCGATCGGGAAACTGGCGAATTGTATGAACGGATCGTTCAACTTCGGCTGCGAAATCGAGGCCAAGCCCTGGCGACTTCTGTTCGTAATACGCGACTACCTCCCAGAACTCTACCTCAGCCTCGTGCAGGATGATGGTTGGGATCACTGATACTTGCCCTTAATATCGGCGAATACCGAATCGGACGGACGTCCTGACGCAGTGCCTTCCCTCACCATTTGGAGTCGCCGTTGAATTTCGGTCTCCTGCCGAGGACTGAGATCGAAATCAGCAGGTTCTTCAAGACTTAGAATGAGGTCGTGTGCGAGACTGGCGCGCTCGCTGAGCGAGAGAGCCATGACCTCTTTTCTAACTTCTTGTATAGTGTTCATACCCTGATACTACTACTTTTTGAGCGGGATTGTCAATCTACCGAGCATCACTCATGCAGTCCACTGACACGCTCAGATCGGGCATTGACAGGCTGGACAACTAACTGGATGCGGTTGCCTAATAATTACGCGAATGGTCATTACGGGAATATGCGATTGACCCGTTTCTGAAAACGTCACATGCTGCCCTGAATTGCGGGGAAATATCCCGATGCCAGAGGATTTTAAATGAACAAATACGCGCATTGTTGACATCGAAAGCGAATGGCAACGCCAGATTCTTGATGAAGAATTGCGGCAAAGGAACATACTCTTCACACGTTGTCGTTGAGTATCTGGTAGATGGCAAAACGGTGTGTGGAGAGGTGGATGTGGGCAATGCCCATATTAAAGAAGGTAGTAGATTGAGTGTGCTCTATTCGAAAGCACAACCAAGCCACTGCATCTTGAAGGTAGGCTAAACGGAAGCAGGAACAACTATTACTCCAGCTCCAACACTCTGCCGGGGCGGGTGAAGAGGAGTTGGAGGGAGATTTTCGCGGGATCGAGGCGCAGGATTTGTGACAGGGCGCGGCGATAGAGTTGCAGTTGGGCGCGATGGCGGCGGAGTGCGTATGTCAGGCCTTCCTCGTTGTTAATCCGGTCGCTCTTGTAATCCAGAATCGCGGCGCTAATTGGCCCGCCATCCAGTCCGTCATAAATCAGAACACGGTCGAAGATCCCGCCGACAAGTTGGGTGTTGTCGAGAATGACTTCGAAAGGCTTCTCGAGCCAGAGTCTTACTGCGGCGGTCGCGGAGCGACGCGCCCTACCTTCTTGTTTAGACATCTGGGGGATTGCAGGCTTGGAGAGTGCCTTGCGGATTTCCGGCGAGTCTACGGCTTTCAGAAATTGATCGCAGACATCATGTTTCACCTTGTCCGAGAGAGGTGACGAAAGCTGCCATTCGGCGGCGAGTTTCTCAGGATCCACGTTCTCGATCCATTCGATCTTCTGGAACAGTTCGTGAATTGCGCTTCCAAAATCCAGCACATCCCTGCGCTCCTCGTCAAAGAGACTGCTTGCGGACCGCACATCCGGTTCCTCTGTGGATGGTTCGACCATACCGAGACGGATTCGAGTGGAAGGCCTCGCGGCGAAATCGACGGGTAATTCGTCCTGCTTGCCGGCCAACGCCGGTTTTGCGGTCTTGGGTAGCTTCTCATGCCAGTTGCGGTTGCCGTGTTCGTAAAGTTTCAGGAATGAGCCGCCGGCAAGGCTGATCGTTTCGTTGCACGCCGGATTGGATTCCCCTGTCAATTGCATCTTGAGAAACGAGGCGGCGGTCAGGGCTTTGGATGTCGGGCCGGGGAAGCTGGTGATCATGTAAAGTGCCCGCTTGGCGCGGGTCATGGCGACATAGAGCACGCAAAGCGCGTCAAAGCTGGCGTTCTCGTCGGCGATCTGTATTTCACTGGCAAGCGTCGGATCGTTTTCGGCGATCAGCCTTCGCGGCATATGGAGCGTCCACTGCGGCTGGTTCGTGGCAGGGTTGCGGTTTATGGCGAAGTCCAGATGCGATACGCGGTCAAGACTGCGGCCGGCCAGATCCGGCAAGATGACAACATCGAACCCGAGTCCTTTAGACTGGTGGATCGTCATGACGCGGACTGCGTCAACTGCCGGGGATTCCGGCGCTTCGTAGTCGCCGACGAATCGCAGGAAAGCATTGCAGTCGCGGTCGCCGGTTGCGTCAAATTCGATTGCGGCTGCAAGAAGGTTGACGAGACATTCGTTTCCGTAGGAGTCCAGCCGGTGCGCAGCGTTAAGGTTTGCCCCGAACTTGCCGATTAGCGATTCGAAGCCCTGCGCTTCAATCTCGGAAAGCAACGCAAGCGGCAGGTTGTCGCGCGTCTGGCCTTCCTTTCCAATGCACCCGGCCAGCGGGCTCATCTGAACGTGCCGCCATGCAAACATGTCGCCGGGATGCGCTGCGAACTTGATCAGCGACAGAAGCGCGGCAACGAGCGCGTTGTCTTTGATGGCGGCTTTGCCTTCGTGCACGACCTTCATGCCGGGACATTTCTCACGCAGAAAATCGGCGATGTCCCTGCCTTCTTCGTTGGTGCGGACGAGGATGGCAGTCGTAAGGCCGTGACTGAGCGGATTGATTTCCTTCAGTATCGAGACGGCAACGTTGTAGCGGTCCTGAGCCGTCGGCTTCGGCTTGCCGTCATCGTGCGGCGGTTCCAGCAGAGCCACATAGCCGTCAGCCGGGACTTTGTCGAGGCGGCATTCGTGCGGTTGCCAATGTTTGTTCCACTCGCTGATTGCGCCGTCCGGCAAACCAGTGCCGGTGAGAGAGCCAAAGACTTTATTCACGGTGTCTATGATGAGCTGGCATGATCGGAAAGACGTGTTTAACGGGCGTTCCACGATCCTGCCTTTGTATCGGTCCAATATCTTCCTGAAGAGGCGCGCATTGCCGCCGCGCCAGCCGTAGATGGCCTGCTTGACGTCGCCAACATAGAAGAAAGTGCGTTGCCCGCCTGCGTCCTGAAGTATCTCGTCCGCCAGATTCCCGAGGACGGCCCATTGCAAATCGCTGGTGTCCTGGAATTCATCGAGCAGCCAGTGGTCCAGCCGGGAATCGAGCCGGTAATCGATGTAGAGGCGTTGTTCCCTGTCAGGGCAGCGGCTTATCAATGCGCCGCCGCTATACTGGTTCGACGATGTGAGCAGGTGCTGTGCATCGCTGAACATGAGCTGTCCAATACGGCGTATAAGCGCATCGTGGAGTTGTTCGTGCCGGTGCAGGACGCGATAAATACCACCCGTCCGCTTCAGTGCTGATTCGAGTTCGACGTTCATCACGTGGCCTACGCACTGCAAAGCCATGGAACATTGTTTCGCAGTGAGCCGATATTCCTTGCGTTCCAGGCTTAGCTTCGCATCGCCACCGCGCAATTCACCAATTACCGGTATCAGTTTTCCCAGCAGGTATTCGATTTCATCGGGCCACAGCGAATATGGTCCGAAGTTTCTGACGCCAGTGAAGAAGACGCGCCAGCGTTCCTGTATTTTGGCCGGCAGAGCAGACTCGGCGCAGAACTCTGCCATTTCGTCGGCGTTGTCGTTTGCGTCATGTGGATCGTCTAGCCACGGGTTGCCGTGCGGCCAGATGACCTTTTCGCTGCCCCACATTTGGGCTTCCGAAAGAACGTGGAAAATACTCTTATACTGGTTGACGAACCGCTCTATGTGGATCGCGGACCCTTTTTCTTCACGTCCGTAAGTGGCCTGTTTGAAGGCTTCCAGAAAATCGCGCCGCGCCTTGATGTCAACGCAGTGCGGATCGAAGAATCCAGCGAACGCCTGGCGGCACAACTCGTTTGATTCGGAGCTATTGTCGCTCACCACCTGGAATCCGGAAGGAACGCCGAGTTCCGCCGGGAACGCCCGGACGATGCTGATTATGAAACTGTCCAATGTGCCCACATGGAGGCGGTGGAGATTATCCAGTAGAAGCTGAAGCAGCCGGACAAAGTCGTCGCGCCGCATTCCGGGCGTATCCAACTCAGCTGCGGCGCGTTCCGCTGTCGCATCCGATTTGGACGCGGAGCAGAGGCGTTTTACAATGGCTTCGAAGATCTCGCCAGCGGCCTTGCGCGAGAACGTCAATGCGCATATGCGATCCGGCGGCACTTTGTTCGCGAGAAGCCGGATGTAGCGATTGGCCAGCTGGTAGGTCTTGCCGGAGCCAGCCGATGCAGATATCGCTTCGTGCCCGATAATTGGCGGTTTCATCGCTTCACATCCTTTGGAGAAGAGTCGCTTTGCCTTTTCCAGAATGTGACAAAATCATCTGCGTCAAAGCTGTCAACTCCGGCGCCAAGGAACAGCGACTCGAAATCGTCATGCGTGACCCGCCCTGAGGGTGGCCAGAAAATGCATGACTGGATCGCTTTCACGACAGCGGAAGCGCACGCTTGTGCCGACTTCATTATGTCCCGATTGAAATTATCCCAGCACTGAACGTCGGTTTGATTTACTGCTTTTGGAATGTTGAAATATGCCGGTTCGACTGCTTGTTCATGCGCGCTCTCGCCCAACGTGAAGAGCATGTAGAGCGGCAATTGCAGATCGGCCCAGCGCCTGGGTTTATTGTTGATCGTTATCTTTGCGAAGTCTGGCGTTTGCTCCAAGACCCGCTCAAAGTGCGCTTCTTCCGGAGAGACAGCGGTATCGGATGTTTTGTAGTCGATGATGCGAATGGCGCCAGTCTTTTTGTTGCGATCCATGCGATCGATCTTGCCTCTCACTTCCATGCCACCTATGTTGAGCGAGAATGGCTGCTCGACCTGCACGATTTCCCAGCCATCCCTGACGAGTTGGGCTTGCACGCGAGCCGCCGCCGCCAGTCGCTGGCGTGCTGCGTCGAGCGAAATCAGCACAGGCAGGGAAGGGGATTTACCGAACAGCTTTGCCGAGCAGCGGTCCAATTCCGTGCCGAGGAAGGCACCGACTTGCGTCTCGTCGGCGGAAGTGGAGATTGACTTCGAGTTTGTCATCGCCTTAAGAACCTCGTGGATCATGGTTCCAAAATCGCGGCCATCCATTTCGCGCTTCTCGTCGTCGATCGTCTCCATATCGAGAACGTGTTTCAGATAGAATCGGAACGGACATTCGAGGTAATCCCGAAACCATGTCACTGACATTTTCTGGAGCTTGATACGATTCTGGGCAACGTCCGTAGGTGGAACGGGATTCAGTTTGAAGATATGCGTCGGCGCATGAACCTCGCGATGGTCGCTGGCCGAGCCAAAAAGAACGGCTGCGCGGGCGGCGAGTTTATCGGGCTTGCATTTGAAGAGAAGCCGCGACGGTTTCAGGGGATCGCCAGTGCCGCTCGTCTTGCCGCAGATGAAGCATGTTCGTCCTTGCTTACGGCGCGATTCGATCAAACAGGTCATGATTATCGCATCCCGCGCCAGTCGCAACGCGTCGTTTTGGAGGCCGAGTCGCGTCCTGAACGAGTCCGGCAGGAATACGTCGTCCAGTTTTCCGTCAGGAACGATGCCATCGTTCATTCCTGTCACAACTAGAAACGGAGCGTCGTTCCATAACGCCTCGAACCAGCCTTCCAGATCAATTGCCTCATTGTTTCTTTCGCTGTGATAGCTTTTATCTGAGAGCGTTCTCATTAGAAGTTGCATGGCATAATCGCCGCCTGGCGTAGTGATTCTGTTTTCCACTTCGGCCAGTTCCCTGAGCGCTGTATCAACCTGTGCGGCCGCTTGCGAAAATTCATCGTGCTCTACGATTTGTGAGTCCAACGTGCGACCGGTATAAATTGTCTGCAAGAATTGCCTCACGGAAACGCTACAGTTACTCTTGTCTACTGCGTTGATAAGTTCCTCGACGGCTGTCACAGCCGTGGCGAGTTCGCCTGGTGTGGCGGCATGTTTGATGTCGTCGAGACTCGATGGGAGATGGATGTTCTGACATGCATCGATCTGGCAGAGGAGCGTTGTGCAGGATGCTTGATGGTCACTTTGGAGATGATGAAGCACGTCTGGATGCCGCATAAAGTTCCTGAATGCCGGATACGAACGTGTCATAACCAAATCCGAAAAAGCTTCGATGAGATGATATAAAGCATGGTTCTTCAGCAATTTATCGGACGGATCGAATGCCGGGAGGCGTTTTTCTTCAAGCTCGGCCGCAATAAACGGAATGACACCCCGATCGGCGGCGCAAATAGCGATGTCGGCGCTTCCAAACCTCGTGGATTCCCTGGCAAGCTCCAGCATCACAGCGCGCGATTGCGCTGAAGGTGAAGTCGTCAGAACGATGTTATCAGATTCATCCGGAATGTCGATGAGCGCGCTTCGCCATTTATCGGGTGCAGGGCGGCCCCATTCGTCGAAGAAGTCGGCCTGCGATGCCGGGGCCGGCACAAGGATCGCCACTGGAAAGGTCTTGGATAAATGCGCCAGCGCCTGTGCATGAAGCGGCGACAGATCGAGAACGGACGCAACGACGATGCTTGCGGTTCCATCAGGCGGCTCTGGAGAACGGGCAGATATTATCTGCCGCTCACATGGATCGGCCATGGCGAGCTCGCGAAGGCATTTGAGATAGTCGGTCTCAAGTTTCGCCATGTCACGCCATCGCTCCTGCTCTTCAAGATCGGTGCCATGGGCAGCAAGTACGTCGGAGATCGTTAATGCGCTTTCGGCCAGCGTCAGCCTGAGTTTCTGAATCATTTCGCCTGTGTTCATTACCAGGGCGGAATCGCGATCGGGAATTCCAGTGGGAAAGAGGCCTCGCAAGTTGCTCATGTCGCCATTCAGCAGAACTTTGTCCCAGACAGCCTTGATCGTTGTGGGATCAGCCTCGCGCTCGTTGGCGGCATGGGAGCGAACGAGGAAACCTGGCGTTACTATTTGTGCCGCGATAAGACCGGTGTTATGTCTGGCGCAGCGCAGCGCCAGCGCCTCGCGCAGTCTGCGGCCAGCGTGGCTGGTCGGCACAACGATCAATTGACCTGACAGGTCAACTGGACCTGCTATCTTCTTTGGAAGCAGAAAATCGCAAATCCTCGCCGTCAGCGGCTCATCCCAGCCCAGAAAATGTCTTTCAACACTCACAGCAAAGCACCTCGCCGTCACAATCAGCCGCTCACTGAAATGAAGCACCCCAGTTTAGTATTGGAGCCGGGACGCCCTCGTCCCGGTTTCCAGACAAACTGATTCATCTATATCGCTTTTGCGCGCTCGGTCTTGATCAAGCCAAGGATTTCAAATGGAAGCGCGTGGCGACGGTACCAGTTTTCAGCGCGCTTTTCGAGTTCATCCCAATCCTGTTCTGTCGGGATGGATGTTTGTTCGTGGCGCGGCAGATCGGAGCGCTTGATGTCCCACAAGACTTCGCGATTGTGGAAAGAAATGCGGACATCTTTTTTGACTCCGTCTTCCAGCTTCTCAACCCAGCATATTTGACGTCTCATTTGACCACAACCAGTCGCACTGTCTTGATTTCGAAAGGTTTGAATTCAAGCGCAATGGCATTCCCGTTCTTTACCTTTATGCGGCTGATTCCATTCTCCAGCATATCAGTTACCGTTGCGTTTTTGACCGGCAGGCATGTTGATAGCTTGCATTTAGTTGCAGTCCGCTTGGCTTCGTACATGCGGACAACAATATCGCCGGAGCCATCCTCGGCGGGCTTGACGGTTTCGATTATCACGTTCGCTGCGTCTGTAGAAAGAACGGAACGTTCTTGAGCGAATCCGCTTGCTGTGACAACAGGACAATTGAGTTCATACGCCTCACGAACGACTCCGCATTCAGCCAGACTACCATTCCAGAGATAGAACGAATAAGTGAATTCCTGGATTCCCTGGTCCGCGTTCATATCGGGAACCTTCGGTGCGCGCAGCAGTGTTAGATTGATGCTGTTGCCGGCAACGTTCAGACCATACTTGCAGTCATTCAGGATCGCAAAGCCGCGGTTCTCCTCTGCGATCGCGGACCATTTATGATTGCAGACCTCGAAGCGGTCGGCGTCGTATTGCCGCGATGCGTGGGTGGGGCGCCGGATATGGCCAAACTGAATCTCGTGAATCGCCTCGTCAGAGTGGATCGTCACGGGGAAGGCTACCTTAAGCAGTTTGTGGGTTTCGTGCCAGTCAATCCTGGTCTGGAAGTCAACCCGGCGACTGTTCCGACTCAGGCTCACGACCTGTTTTATAGAGGAGTTGTTGAGCTTGCGGGTTATTTCGATTTGTGCCAGCAGCGGGCCATTAGCCAGCAGCTTGAACGATGCTGGCCCACTAAGTTCTACAGGCATGAGCTTATACATGCTGTCAATGTCCCAGGCATCGAATATACCTGGCACATCCTTGTACATCTTGAAGCTATTGCAGAGGCCAGCTGCCATTTCGCTGCGCGATTCCTTGTCGTGGATGCTGATTATTTCGCCCTTGTTGTTGAATCGGATGGAAAGATTCTCGTTCTCGATGAATCTGTCGCTGGCCCGGAGCGCTGAAGTTGGAGCGTCAGTAGAGGCAGGTGTCGAGGAAATGCTGGTCCAGCCGCAAGACGGAACACTGATTTCCGCGACGGTGCGGTCGCCCATTCGCTGGACGGGCAGGGGATTGCCGGCCTGGTCGCAGGCGTTACGCCATTTCCCAGGCAGTTCAACCAAAGAGACACGAGCCCAGTTCAGCGAGTTGAAGATGGTAATTGAATTCTGACGCTTCGCCACAAGCGCGGAAGTTGCTCTGCTCCTGATCTCTTCAGCCTGTTCTATTATGCCGGCCAAGGATACCTCAGCTTCCTCGTGAACTCGCTGTATGGACGAGCCTGGCAGAATGTCGTGGAACTGATTTAGCAGAAGAGTCTTCCATGTCTCGTCCATGAGAGACAGCGGATATTTATATTTTGTGAGGCTCAATGCCATTGCGCCCCACATTTCGGTCTCGCGCAGCGCGGTTTCAGCTTTGCGGTTTCCGCGCTTTGTTTTTGCCTGGCTCGTGTAAGTGCCGCGGTGACACTGGTAATAAAGTTCGCCGACATAGCGGTTGAGAGGCAATCTTTGCTTTTCGAGATTCCGGAAGAATTCGATCGGCCCCGCGATTTTGACTTTTGGGCAACCTTCAAGATCGGCAAGACGCCGAACGGACTCGACATGATCCCGAGCCGGTCCGCCGCCACCATCGCCATGTCCGTAACAATAGATCAGAGAGGAAATGCCGCTCTTCTGCGCACGATTATTCCATCTGCGTATCGCTGATTCAGGATCGCCAGCCCCGCCATAGTCGTTGAAAAGATGGGCAAGGATTGGGGTGCCGTCGAGCCCTTCCCACCAGAAGTTATTATACGGGAATGCCTCGCCGCCGTGATAATTCCAGAATATCTTGTTTGTTGAGAAATACTTTACGCCGCAGCCGCGCAGAATCTGCGGCAGGGCTGCCGGATAGCCGAACACGTCCGGCAGCCAGAGAAGCTCGTTATCTATCCCGAATTCCTCTTTGAAGAACCGTTTGCCGTGGATGCACTGCCGGATAATAGCTTCCCCGCTGGCGAGATTCATGTCGGGCTCTACCCACATGCTGCCTTCTGCGATCAACTGGCCTGACTTGACCGCCTTCTTCATCCGCGCATACAGTTCCGGATAAAGCTTCTTTGCGGTCCGATACAGGTAAGCTTGGCTCTGTAGAAATTTATGTTCCGGATACTGCGCCATCAAATCGAGCTGATTCGACAGTGTTCGCGCTATTTTGTGGTCGGTTTCAGCAAGTGGCCATAACCATGCAACGTCGAGATGGCCATGCCCGATGCCGTACAAAACCGGAGCTGTCGAACCGTTTTTGCAGGCAAGAAGCGGAGCAAGCCGCTTCCGCGCTGTCCGGAACGTCTTGAGCATTTCGTTCTTTGGCAGTTCAAAGTCAACAATGGTTGTGAAGTCGCACAAACCGGCGTCTATCTCCGCCACCCTCAATGATGCAGGCTCCAAATTATCCCGCAAGGAATGCAACGTCTGGACATCCATCCAGAGTTGGTAAGCGTCTTCTTGTAGCAAGCATAACGACGCTTCCTTGATCTGCTGCTGTTGGGCGGACGGTTCTGGAACGGTCAGCCGGCCCGGCGAGACAGGTCCGCCACAGCAGGGCGTAGGCCCGTGACCGGCATAAGTTTCTATCAGCAGGTCAAATCGGTCGCCTGGCTTGCCGTTATTGGTCAGAACGATATTCGCATTGGTCCATGCCAGCAAACTGGATGCACGGCCATTGACGAAAACGAGACTTTCCGAGTCGCATGCCATCCGGAAAACGATTCGCTTCCCTGCGCCGCTTGCTGGCAAGATCACACTGCATTTCAGCCACACGTATTCCCATTTCGCCCCCCAGCGTGTGCCTGCTGGCATAGGCTTGAATTTGCCTTTCGCCGCTTCTTCATGCGATAAATGTTTTGTGGTTACAAACCCATGAAGTTCCAGAGTCACCAGCTTGTCGTCGAAATGGTTCCGAAGTTCATTGCGCCAGTTGTTTATCCTGTCACGCCATTCAGGTGTAATTGCCATAG
Source organism: uncultured Victivallales bacterium (assembly GCA_964487695.1). GTDB lineage: Bacteria > Verrucomicrobiota > Kiritimatiellia > UBA8416 > CAZASC01 > CAZASC01. Next base: position 10,319 of record CAZASC010000015.1, on the reverse strand, counting down.
CTCTCCTTGGATTATTCCGAAGGGCTGGAATATGCCACGCAAGGCACAATTTCGCAATTCATTAACACGCACCCAAATCCTCGCCTAAGACGATTCGTCTCAACACGGACTTGCAATAATCCTGCATGAAGAGCGGCTGCAAAGGATTGCAGCCCTCCATTGCGTGATCTACAGAGTCGCGATGTCTCAATTTGGAGGGCGCGAATCCTTTCGCGCCGCATCCATAGGGTTGTTCCTGATGCGTCAGCGTTGCGTACAAAGTCTTAGGTGAGGATTTGGGGCGCACCACGGCAACGTTCTTTTTGTGTTCTTTTTGTTGCCGGTAAACACCTGTGGGTGTAAGTTGCAGCGGAGTTGTGCAAGTAGAGGCGCAACACGAGGAGATATAAGTATGAAGAATCCAGACGCTTTCGAGAAAGGAAGATGTTTTCTGTCGCTGTCTCTGCTTATGGCAGTCTTTGCCGCAGGGGGGTGCGCCTCTGATGTGAGAACAGAGCGCCAGGCTGCGTGGAGAGCGCCGGCGGAACATCCTTCGCAAGTGGAGACACCGGCCAAAACTTACACCGGATCGCCTACCGACTTTACTCCCCAGGCTCCAATGCCACGCTATACATCCGAACTCAATGGCGATAATGAAGTTTCGTTTCTGAATCCTAACGGATATCCTGTCTTGGTCGCTATTCGATCCGGCAATGGCGGCAAGGACGTGAAAGTGCCCGCGCAAGCCAGCAGATCAGTCTCGCTTCCCAAAGGTTCGTACCGCGTTTATATGGTGCCCGCGATCGATCCGTCCGTTTGTTACAGGGGCGACTATTTCGATCTTCCACAGGGCAATCCTATACAGGTGACGATTCCGTCGTTCAAGCCCATAGAATGAAGGACCTGTCACAAGAGGCAACAGTCAATACCATTGAAGCTGCGCCTGTGATAAGCGCAGTCGGTCTGCAGAAGACGTATGGTGATGTCGTCGCCGTTGACGGCATTTCCTTCAGTGTGCGAAAAGGCGAACTGTTTGGACTGCTCGGTCCCAACGGCGCTGGAAAAACTTCAACTATCCGCATGCTGTACGGTTTTTCTCCCATGACCGCCGGCTCGCTGAAAGTGTTTGGCCTCGACGTTGCTACCGATTGGCGTGCCATCCGCTCGCGCATTGGCGTATGCCACCAGGAGAACAATCTCGACCCTGATTTGAACGTCAGGGACAACCTTTCGTTGTTTGCCCGGTATCACGGGATTCCGCGAGCCGTTGCGCGCCGCAGAATTGACGAGATATTAAAATTCATCGGCATGGATCATCGCGCCGATTCGTCTGTCTCCGAACTTTCAGGCGGCATGATGCGCCGCCTGGTGCTGGCCCGCGCCCTTATGAACGAGCCTGAGCTTGTCATCCTCGACGAACCCACCACGGGGCTCGATCCGCAGTCCCGGCATCTCGTCTGGGAGCGGCTCGCTGAACTTAAGGCGAGAGGCATCACGATTCTCCTCACCACGCATTACATGGACGAGGCGGCCCAGCTTTGTGACAGGCTCATCATCATTGACCACGGAAAAATCCTCGCTGAGGGGATACCTGCCGAGCTTGTGCGCAAGTATGCCGGCCATCACATCGTGGAGACCGGGCCGGTCTCTGACGAACTCAGGCAGTTTGTCGCTTCGCGCAACCTCAAGCATGAAGACCTGGGCCAGAGAATTATCATCTATTGCGATGAAGATGATGGATTGTACCACGAGATCAGCTCTCGATTCTGCACGGGCAACTGCATTCTGCGGATCGCCACGCTTGAGGACGTTTTTCTCAAATTGACGGGGAGGGCGTTGCGGGAATGACGCGGCAACCAATATCCATTACCGCCCGGTTTATTGCGGTCTGGTACCGGAACTGGATCGTGTATCTCCACACATGGAAGGTAAGTTTCCTGCCGCCCTTGCTTGAACCAATCCTTTATATCGTGGCGTTCGGCGTGGGATTCAAAGTGCTGATTCCGAATGTATCGTACAACGGCATGCAATTGTCATACGTTGCGTTCATTGCGCCTGCGCTTGTCGCCAGCGGCATCATGAATGGATCATTTTTTGAGACCACTTACTCCTCGTTTGTAAGGATGTATTATCAGAAGACCTTCGACGCCACAATGTCTGCGCCGGTTTCCGTTGATGAAATAACAACCGGTGAAATTGTCTGGGGCGCGACAAGGTCGCTATTGACCGCTACGATCATGCTGGCGGTTGTAAGCGCGTTCGGGCTTGTGCGATGGCCGTATGCGCTGCTGATTATTCCGCTGGCAATTATCGGCGGCCTCGGTTTCGGCGCTGTCGGCATGGTATTCACCGGCATAGTGCCGAACATTGACATGTTCACGTTGCCGACATTTCTGTTCATAACGCCGATGTTTCTTTTCAGCGGTACGTTCTTTCCGCTGGATTCGCTGCCAGGTTGGGCCCAGCGGGTTGCGATGCTCCTGCCGCTGACGCACCTTTCGATAGTGTGCCGCGAAATCTGCCTTGGGTTTCCGGCTGGCTGGAGCACACTGTGGTCGCTGCTGTATCTCGTTGTCTTCGCAGTCGTATTCTTCGTCATCGCCCTTCAAGTCCTGCGCCGCCGCCTGATCCGGTGAGACATGAGATTTGGCCTCCTTACCTCGGTTCTTTGACCACCTTGTATGCCCGGTCACTGACCGGGAGATATCGGACTTCTAATGGATGCAAACAAGCCCATTCCCTTTTTGACTTCTCTATCAGGATTGGATACCGTGCAAACCAAAGAAGGGGAATAACGCCAATGAATCACAGGTCGCCATTGTGTTTTAGTTGGACTCGAATTGGCGTTGCTGGATGGCTTGCTGCGACTCTCTTTATTGTGACGATACAGGCCAATGTCCAAGCTCAATACGAATATACGACCAATGCTGATAATACGATAACCGTTACGGGATACACCGGTTCTGGTGGTGATGTAACAATTACGAATGAGATAAACGGTTTACCGGTCAGCTGCATCGGTTCTAATGCGTTCTGCCAATGCACCAACTTGACCAGCGTTGTAATTCCAGACAGTGTTACAAATATCGAGTATGCGGCTTTCGAATATTGCAGCCTGACCAACATTATCATGGGCAATCGCGTCGCAGACATCGGCGAGTGTGCATTCGCTGGCTGCGGCCTGACCAGCGTTACAATTCCCAATGGCGTAACCGGCATAGGTGTTGGGGTATTTGAAAGCTGCGCCAGTCTGACCAACGTCATGATAGGCAACGGCCTTACAAATATCTCCTTCGGGGCGTTTATGGATTGCACGAGCCTGCCGAGTATTACGATTCCCGACAGCATTACCAGTGTCAGGGAATATGCGTTCTGCAACTGCTCGAGCCTGACCAGCGTCATACTCCCCAATAGCGTTACCAGTATCGGCGAGTGGGCGTTCGCAGCATCCGGCCTGACCAGCATAACGATACCTGACGGCATCGTCAGTATTGAGTTCGGTGCGTTCTATGAGTGCTATAGCCTTGACGCAGTCTGTTTCCAAGGAAATGCGCCCATAGGCATTAATAATTCGAGTGTGTTCTCCGGTGACCCTGTGACTCTCTATTGCTTGCCGGGCACAACGGGCTGGATCGGAATTGCAACGCTGTACGACCCACTATCACAGCTCGCCTTCACGATAAATTCTCCTGCTACGAATACAATAACCATAATTGGTTACATCGGGTTTGGCGGTGCCGTAACAGTCCCGAATGAAATCAACAATCGTACGGTAACAAGCATCGGTTCCAATGCGTTCTGGGGATGCACCGATCTCACCAGTATTACAATTTCCAGCGGTGTAACCATTATAGGCGACAACGCTTTCTATGAGTGCACCAACCTTACCAGCGTATACTTCACAGCCAATGCCCCAGGCTTGGATACGATTGCATTCACCGGAGACCACAATGTAACCGTCTATTACCTGTCAGGAACCACAGGTTGGAGCAAGTTTTTTGACGATTGCCCAACAGCGATATGGAACATTTTTAGCTACACAACAAATTCCGATAATACGCTGACCATTACCGGATTCAATCAAGCGCCGCCTGTTAATGCGGTTACAATTCCGAATACAATCAGCAATCTAACGGTAACTTGTATCGGTTCAAATGCGTTCTATGGTTGTACCAACTTGACCAGCGTTGTAATTCCAGACAGCGTAACTAACATCGCAGAAGGAGCCGATCTGCATGAATTGCCCGTCTCTTACTCTGGGGCGTTCGCTGACTGCTTCAATCTGACAAACATCACGATTGGTAACAGCGTCATCAATATCGGAGATGGGGCATTCTTTAACTGCATCAGCCTGACCAGCGTCACAATTCCGAATAGTGTGACGACTATCGGAGACTATGCGTTTGATGGCTGCTGGAGACTGACCAGCGCAACGATTGGCATAAGCATCACATCCTTAGGAAGCGGAGCGTTCGGGGACTGCGGCTTCTTGACCAGCGTCTATTTTCGGAATAATTATTCTGGAATTGGTTCGGATGTATTCGGCTTCAGTGCTCCTTTTGTGGGCCATGATCCTGCAATCATCTATTACCTGCCCGGAAGCACAGGCTGGAGCACGAATTTTGCTGGTTGCCCAACAGCATTATGGCTTCCTCAAATCTCAGCCTCCACTTCCTGCATTCAATCAAATAAATTTGGCTTCAACATCAACTGGGCGAGCGGAAGGGTTGCGGTTGTAGAATCCTGCACGAATCTGGCTACTTCCTCATGGGTTCCAATTCAAACCAATGTCATGACTGGCGACTCTTTCTATTTCAGCGACTCCAAGTGGACAAACAATCCAACTTGTTTCTATCGCGTCAGATGGTATTGATAGACGGTCAGGCGCTTCTGTTCATAAGCCTGTGCGCATCCATTTTTGCATTACGTTGAACATGAAGTACATACCCTGGTATACTTCAGCTACGGGGCAGTTGAAGTATTGCCCATTCGATGGACGTCGAATCCCGATAATAGATATGTGCGGGTACGCGGTTTGTGGTGCTTGTAGCCGCGCTCCGTGACCGCGGGCGAGAGGGGAAGCTGGAAATTCGCGAAAAACCGGCCTCACGGAAGCCAGCTACAGAAACGGGGGGTTGCGAGTGTCGGAAACCGTCAACTTACGTTTTAAGGATGAAATAAGCTGATGTGCCGCTGGGGAGGGGCATGATGCCGGCTTTGCCTGAGAGAAGCGTTTCGGATGATTCGACGGCGCCTTGGCTCCAGTTTCGATTACTTTTCTTGCCAATTCTGAATGGCGTATGCGTGGCCAACACATCGAAGGGACGCTGTAATTGTTCTTGTCGCAACCATAGACCCCGCCGGTGATGGCACGCTGCCGCAAGCAACGATTGTCAGGGCGGATGGATCTGCCACAACGCTCAGTTTCGATACGGTCGCTGATTCTTGCCGCAGAACATCCGGCGTTGTTTCCAAGTAATGGGCAGCGCCACGCTTGATCCATCCTGTCCACGCCGTTGCCCCTGCGGCTTCCTTATTAAATTCGTGCAGAGCCAGATCAATGCCAGCTTCCGCGATATAGAATGCCTGAAGACGCGCTGTTGAATACTTCGTGATCCGGTATTCGCTCAGGATCAGGCTGATCACCGATGCAAGAATGGCCGTGATGATGGCGATGTAGAGCATGGCGGTTGCCAATGCAAATCCTTGTTTGTTTTGTGCGGCTTTAGCGTTCATCGTGAACTCGCATTTCTCGTTGCAGCCACGACGGAAAACGTGTTGGTTGCTGCAACCTTTTTTCCCGTTGTGACAAAGGTCAGAGTAGCCCGAACCATGCCCACATCGTCTGTTTCAGAAGCCGGTTTTCCATCATGCGTCATCAATTCCGCTTGCATGTCGTGCAAGCCATTGCAAAGCACGCGGTCTTGATTGCCGTAAGTTCGTCTCAAAATGCCACCATTTAGAGCGTAAGATATCGTGAGCGAACCACCCCCATGCAGACTCAGAATTGCGCCGCCATTGGTCGAGACCGCAATTGTTCGCGCTTCGTGAACATCAGCCGAAAGTAGCGTCAGCGCGCGCCGCGCTTCCGCGTGCGTCGTAGCGTAGGTGGTCCATTCCGCCGTCGCCCGGTGGAAACAGGTGAATGCCGTCAGGACAATGCCTGACAGAACCGCCATTATGAGCACGGCAAACATGATTTCAAGCAGCGTGAAGCCGGAACTCTCGCGATATTGACGTTGTTTCATCAGCGTTACTCTCTGCGTGGCGTCATCAGCGTCGCCAAAGCCAATTCTTTATTTCTGCCGTCACGATCAAACCAGGTGATGCGCACGGATACCGCACGAAGTTTATCCTTTTCTGTTTCACCCGGCATGGCCTGTATCCGAACCACGGCTTTTCCCCTGTTCATTTGCGCAAGACCGGGAGTTCCATTGGGATTCAACACAAAGGATGAATCCATGGCCGCGAGACGATTCCAGCTCATTGCGCGCAGCCGTTCCATTTCCGATTCCGCAATCTGTGCGGCGCACGTTTCGTTCTTCATATCGTTCACGATGCGCATGGATTGATGCGAAAGGGCAAAGATTCCTGCCAATGACGCGGTGACAACGCAGATGGCGATGAGGAGTTCCACCAGGACAAACCCCGAACTCGCACGAAATTGCGAAATTCCATACGGTCGCGCAGAGAAGCACTGGGCGATGACATTAAGTTGTCTTTCTTCGATGGTCATGATCGTCAGCGCAAGAACTCATATTTCCACAGATTGAAGATTATCAGGAACAGTCTGGCGGCAATCGTCAATACGAACAGTCCGAGCAAGATGATGACAAATGGCGTGAACCAGCGCCGAATCGAACGCGTTGTCCGGTTGATATCCTGATGCAACCACTCCGCAAGGGATTCGAATCCGCCCAGCGGATCCTGACGCGCAGCGGCATTCGCAATCAGCCAGGGATACGTGTATTCGCCCAGTCGCATCTTTTCCCATGCCAGTCCCCAGTTCTCGCCGTTGCTGACGCTCTCCACGAACCGCGCAAGACGCTTTCTCATCCACGGACTGGTGGTGGCGTTCAAGCTCCACCGAGCAGCCGTCAAGACATCTTCGCCTGTGGGCAGGAATACTCCCATGCTCTGCGCCAGATCGCGCACCAGCAATCGCCTTTTTTCTTTTCCCGCGAAAGGAATCCACGGGAGCAGGGCTTCTCGAAGCACTTCGGTTTTCATGAAAAGGAAGACAAGGAGTCCGATGCAGAAAAATAACTTTATAACGAAATGCAACACAGCCGTCAGAATCAGAGCCATCGGAGGAAGCGTCCCTCTGAAATCATGCGCCATATCGGAAAAAATTGGCATAACGAACTTCTCAAGCCCGGAAAACACAAGCAGGATTACAAACAACTGAATCACCAGCATCGGCCAGTATGGGCTACGGTCGTCCATTACTGCTCGCTGGTATTGAAGTCGCTTCGCAAGAAAAGGCAGCGCGGTTTCGATGTGATTCTCGGCTTCGGCCTTTTGCACGGCCAGAAGGTAATAGCGAGGCAGATATCTGGCCATGCGGCGTTCGAGGCTTTGCCCCAAAGGTAGACCGGCTGTGATGTCTTTGATGACGAGTTGGAGCATGATGAACCGCCGGATGCCTGAAAATCGTACTATCCGGGGTAGCGGAAGTTTGAATGTCGGATTCCATTTGATATTGCTCAGAAATCCTGTGAAAACATTCGGTTTTTGCAGCTCGGCTTGCAAAGACTCCAGAACATCCGGAATAGGGATCTGGAATTTCACCGCCGCCGCAAGCATGGTAGCTACCTCAACGCCGAACGTATCATTACGACTGCGGCTGGTGTAGCCGAACCATGGAATCGTCTGCATGTCAAACGTGTCGTTCAATTTCTGCCTCTCACATGACCCGCATTGCCTGATTCGCGCCCATCACCGGGATAAAAACAAGAACCACCATGAACAGTGCGGCTGCCGTCATCATCATGATGCCGATCATGCTCCATGCGACGGCGGCATCTCTGGTCATTACCATCACCTTTTCTTCGTAATGTCTCTGGAGTTCTTCAAGGGAATCCACCAAATGTTCTTCCGGCTTGAACTTAAGCGTATACCAGATCAAAGAATCTATGGCCTTTTCCCGGGACAGTAGTTCGGCCAGATTTCCGCCTTGTTCGTTCTGAGTGGCCGCGCGCAGGAGTGCCCCTTGAGTTTTGGCATCCTGGACAAGGACTGCGGTTGCCCGAAGCGCTTCCGAGATCGGGAGCCGGCGTGCCAGAAAAAGACGGAACATGCCGCAGATTCTGGCCGAATTCAGGACGCGCGTTATTCCTGCCGTTCCGGGAATGCGGTTAAGGAGATCCGCCATGACCCGATGCGACCGCACTGTTCCGGAATAAAGCCAGATTACGGTGAGCAATTCCAAGCCAATGATGGTAGTCAGCGCTGGCCAGAAATGCCGGACATAGTGACTGATCTTCAGGCAGACGCCTATCGTTGCCGGTACGGCAACGCCATGAACAGGCATCTGGGAATAGACATCCTCGAAAATCGGCATGATGAAAACTGAAATCGAGAGAAACAAGATCGCTGACATATTGAGAACGAACAATGGATAAGTCATGATTTCCTTGGCTTTGCCGACAAGAAACTGCTCGAACCGGCTTGCGCGGGCGACGGCATAAAGAATTTCGGACAAAGAATCGGTCGCTTCCCCGGCGGAGATCAATTTCACATGAAAACTGTCGAAATGTCGTGGATACGCGGCCATGACATCGGAGAGTTTTTCTCCGTTGCTTACTCGCGCCAGAATCTCCTTCACGATTTCCCGAAGATCGGAATCTGGAATTGTCTGTTCAAGGCGGCGAAGGCATTCCGGCAGGGGGAAGTTCGATTGAACGAGCAGCCCGAGTTGATGATAGAAGTCAGCGATTGTGTCCGCGCTCGTTTTCATAAGAGCTGTCACGACATTGCTCGAACGATGCCCTTGCGTCTGAGGCGCGGCCTTGCGCCGATAGCACACGAATGGCGTGTTCGACCGTCATATCTCCACTTCTATGTAACCGCCTTCGTTGAGGTTTTCCAAGGCCTGCCGAATTTGAGCGACTTTGTCGCTGATTCTCGGCCATGAAGTGGTAGTAAGAACAAGGATGCGGATTTTACGTCCGGTGAGGTTCTGCTGGTATTTTAGATTTCGGTCGGTTGTGACGAATACTTCGTAATCGCCGAACTCGGCTTGATTAAGAAGTTCTCCGTTCTGAAGCGTTGACCACCCTCGTTCGGCACTTGTATCCACGAAATGGGGATGCAGATGGCGTCGAAGCGGAACAGGAGTGCCTTGGTCAAATAAAACCTTCATGCCGGCGACTCAACAAGGAGCCCGGCGGAAGCATGCTCCAGAACCGCCTCGGCTTGACGTCGCGTGACGCCGGGGAACCACTCAAGAAAATCGTCAATGGAGGCGCCGTCTTCAACATTTTCGAAAAGCGCCCGAACTGGCACGCGAGTGCCTTTGAAGACCCACGCGCCACTGACTTTCCCCTCTTGTCGTTCTACTTCCGAACAACTGTCCCAGTCAGTATTCATAGTGTGACGATAACACAGTCTTACGACGATCTCAATTCCTTTCTTTTGGTCCCTTATTCGCCTCCAGTCACTTTTAAGGATTCATCAAGAGATAATGAGAATCGTTTCTTCGCCGCATGTCGCTTTCCAAAATCCGGGCACTTATGATACGCTTGCACCCAACCTGAACAGAGGAACAGCTATGACGCAGGAAGAGCCGCAGGAGTTTGTCGCGCGAATATTGAAAGAGGCCGTCAGCGCTGGCGCAAGCGACATTTATTTCCTGCCGGGCAAAATAGAACTGGACGTGCGTTTCAGGGTGGATGGCGTACAGCGGGACGTTGCAAAGGTGTCGCGCGAAGTCGGAGAGCAATGTCTTACGCGAATCAAGGTATTGGCCGGCCTGTTGACCTACCGAACGCGCGTCTCGCAGGACGGCGTCATCACCGAACAGTATGACCACGACCAGGTCGAATTGCGCGTTGCCGTAATGCCTTCCCGGCATGGCGAGCGTATTACGATTCGTGTTCTGCAAAAGACAAAAGGGCCGCTATTCCTGGAGGAATTGCAGTTTTCCGAGGCTACTGTCGCCACTCTACGTTCCATGCTCGCAGTTCCGATGGGCATGATTGTCCTGACGGGCCCGACTGGTTGCGGCAAGACAACCACAATTTATGCGCTGGTCCGCGAGTTGTTGCGACAACAGCAGGACTCCGCATCAATCATCACACTGGAGGATCCAATCGAATCGGAGATAGATGGGATCACGC
>CAZASC010000014.1:36596-59195 GCA_964487695.1 uncultured Victivallales bacterium | reverse complement strand
TGACATCGCTGGCCGCCAGACTTGCATAGTTGTTCGTCGGCGTTCCAGGGAAGTATTGCTGTATCCACACCGACGGCGGAATCCCGGCTGCCGGCGTATTGGTGCTGCCGCCATTCACCTGCACACTGCCATAGGCGCTGAAGCTGGCGTTCGACGCCACCGTCAGATACGTCGCCAGAATCCAGTTCGGCGAACGAAACACCTGCTCAACACGCACTTCATCAACGATCGCATCCAGCCCAAGAGTGATCGGACCGCCGTCTGTGTTTCCATTGTATGCTCCGAGTCCAACGGTATACGGGTCACCATTGATCGTGCCAGTAACGGCGTGCCCGGCGTTAAGCGGCGAGCCATTCCAGAAGTTCCTGATCACGCTGCCATTGTACGTGAAGGCCAGGTAGTACCACTGACCCGCAATGGGGCTTCCCACCGGATCGTCATTCCCGGCAGTCCAACCGCTTGTGCCTGTCGTGCTGAGCATGTCTCTCACATGTCCCGGATCGCTGAATCCAAGTTCCCTGTTCTGGGCTTTTCGCATTATTACCTGCTCGCCGCTCGACAAAGTATTGAAACAAACCCAACCGGAATAGGTCGCCTGAGTCGTGGTGAACGAAAGACTGCTGGAATTAGGAATAGAGACACGTCCAGAGTCGCCAGCCATATTCTGGGCGTTCCCAACAATGCCGGGTTCACCGCTCACAGAACCGTTCCCCATTCCGTTGTTCCCGTTCGCCGTCGAATCCGTGGTGTTTGGTTGATTCATGTGCCACACCGCCGCAAACGCGTTCGTCGGCCACACTGCCCCGTTGATCGTATAGCCGGCAGGACCAGCCGCCGCACCAGCGTTGCCCCAGTATGCCCAGATTGAACTGCCCGCAGATAATTGCGGAACCTGCACCCACACATACGAGCTGCCGCCCGGATTCCACTGTTCGATCTCATAGTTGAGTTCAGTCGAACCGTCCGCCGAGAAACGCAGATCGTATCCGTTTGTCGAAGCGAAATGGCTGTATGAGAAGCCCGGCAGATTCGTGCTTAATACCACCAGCGCCGGAAAGTTTGTCAGAGTCTCAGCCTTGTTGTAACCAGAGAACGTGATATTCATCATGTTCGTCCATGCGCTAAACCCTGTCGGTGGCGCTATGTTTGTAAACACCGTTAAGGTCGCCACTCCACTGGTGACGCTGCCTTTCGAATTAGTCACAATCACCTTGAACGCTGTTCCGTTGTCGGCCGGTGTCGTGGCCGGTGTCGTGTAGAGCACGTTTGTCGCTCCGGGAACGTTCACAGCGTTGGTCTGCCACTGATACGACAGCGGCGCAGTGCCGGTCGCCGTCACGCCGAATGTCGCAGACTGACCTACCGTGACAGAAGTATTTGTCGGCTGAGCAATAATGCCCGGCGGTGTATTGCTACCGCCACCCAAAGGATCAGTGCCATGCACGAAGCGGTAGCCGGCAGGGATGGCTTCGTAGCCAGCCGCATCGGGATTTGCCGGATCGAACGGCGGCCACGCGAGCGAATTGAACCAACTCGGCTTGTTGCTGTATTCCAAACTGGTCGGCAGAGTGTCGCCTCCCAGGCTGCTCATGCTTCCCGCGCCGCCGCTCGTGCCGTAGGTGTAATTGCCTTTTTCAACGGTAGACGTCTGCACGTCGAGATCCAATTCCTGAAAACCGCCCGGTTGTGTGAATAAATTTACAACGGTGCCGGCTATTGGAAGAGCGTTGCCAGAACCCCCATTATAAGTTGCTGTTAATCCATTTATGCTTGCGACAGTAAAACTCTGGCCATTTGACGCGTTATTCCATTGTATATTGGCAAACTGGCCGGCAAAAAGGCTGCCGCTATTCAACGTCAGAACAGCCCCCGTATCACTGGCACGAGTTGTGATGATCGCGGTTGCTTTCCAGTCATTCCAAAATATTCCCATTGTTGGCTGGCATGTTCCTGTATGGCTGCCGTTTCCAAGATTCGGATTGCCGTAACTGAATGTGCCTTGTTGCACGCCATTCTTGCCGAGAATATTTCCGACAATTACGTAATTGCGGGTGAATCTTTCGAGCGCAAAAGTGAATGTCGTCGCGCTGCTGTCATAACACGACCCATGAAACCAATTCCTGATTACCGTATTCTCAGAGTCGCTGCCGAAGTAGCCGTCGGAGATCAGGTTCGGAGAGATATTGCCCTCCCAGAGATTGAACGAGTTATGCGGACCATGATTCGAGTCCGCACCAAAACCTATAGCCCCGCTGATGGGAGGATTTTCCAACAGATTGTAAGAGAATACATTTCCACTGGATCCAGCATTCACCTCGAATGAAGGGATGATATTGGAAATCATGTTGTCTTCGAAAAGAGAGCCAGAAACTGTGTTTAGAAGTATGCCCGCGCCATTGGAACCGCCTGTTTGACGATCGTGAAAGTTGCAATGACGAATCTCGCATTGCAAACAACCTTCCAAATCCACCGCGTAGTTTGCAACATTGTAAATACTTACATTATTTATCCAGCACGCATAGCAATGCTCCATCAGGATTCCAAAAGCACCATTTGAATTTGACATGTCGAAGGCCAAATCCTCTATCGCCACGCCATCGTTCTGTAGGAGAGCTGTCAGAACCTTTGCTGCCGACAATCCAGTGTCAGGCGTGCGATAAATGCCGGGGAAGATGGTTAGAGTATTGCCCGATATTGCCGTCACCCGGCAGACTTGCTTTCGCAGACCGTTGTTTATCATCGGGCCGCCCACCGCAAAATTGATGACCGCGCCATTCTCCAAGGCGGTGTCGTCAGTTTGATCTGGAAAGGCGATGCGAATGATCTTACCGATGGAAAATGCCGAAGCATCGTCGAGCACGATGCTCGTGCTGTCCTTACTTAGGCCCGACATTACCGTCGCAGGTGTAGAGGGATAAATCCAATCATCACTTGCTCCGAAATAGATTCCATCGCTGCCAGCCTTGATAATTGTCTTCGTAGGCCCGGCTCCTCGGATGGAGAAATTATTATGAGCAAATGGGATATAAATCGCGCTGTCCAACCTATACGTGCCAGCTGGCAGATAAACGACCTGCCCATTACCAGCAACCGCAACGGCTGAATTAATTGCAGGTGAAGCGTTTGTAGCCCCGGTATTGTCGGCGTTGTAAGGGGCCTGCGTCACGTCGATGAGATTCGTGCGCGTATTCGCACCACCCGGCAAATACTGATCAATCCCGCCTGGCACACCAACGCGCACACCTGGCGTCCAATCCGTCAACAGGGCTGCGGGAACAAGATCAGCGTGCGCAGTCAATGTAAGAAGGAACGGAAAAACGATGCTGACAAAAACTGCTTTTACCATCAACTTCACGCCGAAACCTCGTTATTTCCATCCAATTTCATATCCACCACATCCCAACGACTCAAGCAGCACCGTTCCACCACATCTTCGTTATGACCATAGCCAAAAGACAGAATGCCGCGATTCTGGAGGACGGCTCTAGTGTTGTTCTCAGACATTCCGACCTTAAGCTCTGAAGTTGCTTTAATGGCATCGTCTAATGTTGGTTTATCTGGGATCTATAGTTACGAAGGCTATGGGAGCGAATGGCAATGGCGAACATATAAGGCAGAATCAGACCGTAAACAAGCACACTGATAATGATGTCCCGTTTTCTAGTCTCAGATTCCTTCATAACGCCTTCACCCTATCACCTTCTCCCGCCCGCTTCAATCCATTATGCCGCCCAAATAGCACCCTCAATCAGCCCCGTAAATCAGCCCATTCCTCATAATCGTGCGCTTTCCGATTGATACCAGACAGTGATTCCGATTGCGGCCGGTCACCTGACAAAATGGAGTGGCTACGCTAGATAACGATCCATTCCAGAAACACCCTGGTTTCGCACTGGTTTAGTTATCTTGAATGTTGGCAGAGCGTTGTTGGCGATATATTGCATGTAATATAAATAACAATCACGTTAAGGATCATCACATGGGAAATGAACGAGTAAGCGTTTCTGAAACCATCCGGGAATTGACTCCGTCCGGTGTAGCCAAACTATCCGTGTGGCTGTCGAATTAGACGCCAAGAATTGGGACAAGCAGATGGACGAGGATGCCGCTTCGGGCAAACTGGATTTTCTTTTCAAGGAAGCCGACAAAGAACGCGACTGACCCAAGGCGCAGGAAAAGGCACGAAATCCCGGAATTGCGACTCGGTTCTGGTTCCTTCACGATCAACTCCCCTCCGCGATCAGGAAACTGGCCGCCAAAAATTACCATCTCTGGACCGAGAACCCGCGGCACCCTTCTTTGTGTTTCAAGAAACTGCACGGTCGTGGAGAGCGATTCTCCGTCCGCATCGGCGACAACTGCAAGGCGATCGGTCATATTGTCGAAGGTGGTGTTGAATTTGTTTGGATTGGATCTCACGACGAATATGACACACTCCTCCGTTCATTGTAGTTTAAACGGACGCCGAACGAATCCTTTCCATTTTTCCTTTATTGTTCGTCATCCAGGCGAATATTCTGATTCGCATGGGATGGTTATTGACCACATGCTGAACCTGTCACAAGCGCAAATGCCCCTGTGAAAAGGGCTTCTTCAGCATTTGGGAGATGGCTGGATAATGAGAATCGCTGCCATGTGGCTATTGACAGGAGAATGTGTTTTCTGCGACAATACGCTTCTTTGGAGGCCTTTCAGTCAATCAAACAAGGCAAGAAGACCGTCGAAAGGCTTTGGAGACAATGCAATTCAAGAATAGTCGTATTATATCTGAAGATCCCCGCGAAATGCCCGCCTACAACATTGGCGAGGCTGCGCACTATTTGCGTATTCCGATCGCGACCCTGCGATCATGGGTGCGTGGGCGGGCCTATCCTACGGAGCGTGGAAACCGTTTCTTCAAACCGCTGTTGACACTCCCCAACCCGGACTTACTGTCGCTCTCCTTCGTCAATCTGATCGAAGCGCATGTGCTGGACGCAATCAGGCGTGAACACAACATCGCAATTCCCAAAGTCCGCACGACTCTGAATTATGTGACGCGCGAACTTGGCTCCAAACATCCGTTGGCCGACCATAGATTTGAAACCGACGGCGTTGACCTGTTGATCTCGCATCTAGGCAAGTTCATATCCACCTCTCAGGACGGCCAGTTGGCCATGAAGGCCATGTTGGCGTCCCACTTGAGACGAATAGAATACGATGCCAATCTGGCGGTGAGGCTTTATCCTTTCACCCGCAAGCGCGAGCTGGAGGAACCTAAATATATTGTCATGGATCCTTACGTCTCGTTCGGACGTCCGACAATAACGGGAACGGGCATCGTTACTAGCATTGTCGCCGAACGTTATAAAGCCGGTGAGTCCATCAGCGATTTAGCCAAAGACTACGGGTGTGAGGGTGGTTATGTCGAAGAAGCTATCCGATGCGAACTTGACATCGCCGCCTGAACCGTTGGTCTTCTTTGTTGACCGCAGCCTTGGTCGCAACGTCGTTGCTGGCGCTTTACGCGCAGCAGGCGAGCAAATACAAGTCCATGACGATCATTTTCCCCAGAACACACCGGACGAAACCTGGCTAAAGGAAGTTGGTCAACATGATTGGATTGTTCTTACCAAAGATACACGCATCCGGTATCGCGCCATTGAAACCAACGCATTGTGCGCCGCCAAGGTTCGCGCCTTTGTCCTGACAGCAAAGGGCGATTTGAGCGGAACGGAGATGGCGGAGGTATTCATCAAAGCTTTACCCCGAATCAGAAGACTATGCGCCAAGACGAAACCTCCCTTCATCGCCAAGGTGTCGCGGGATGGCAACGTCATGCTTATTCAATAGCTACTAACCGATAACTGATAACTTCCTCCGATGACCAATGATTTTCTATCCATTTTCCCCTTGTTGTTCACCATCCTGCCGCATATTCTGATTCGCATGGGGTGGTCATTGACCACGTGCTGAACCTGTCACAGGCGTCAAGGTACCGGTGAAGGTTAAGGGACAAAGAAGACATCGACCTGTTGATCAAATGCAGGGATTTGACTCTTGGGGACACATCTTGACAACATTGAGAGGAAGGAAACTATGAGGTCCATGGAAGACGATTTATTTCACGACACATTTGTTGAGGACGACCGACAGAAGGAATCTTCAGAAGACCTCGTGGGGCTTGGCCGTAATGAGATTTCGCAGGCTGTCATTACCGCTACGGATTGGACAACCGAGACGATAATCACACAGATTGACAAGGGGAACATTCTTCTCAATCCCAAGTTTCAGAGACGTGAGGCTTGGACAGCTGCAAGAAAGAGTCAATTTATCGAATCTCTTTTTCTCGGCCTGCCTGTACCGCAACTGGTTCTTGCCTAGCACAAGGAGAAACGCGGTACGTATATCGTGCTGGACGGGAAACAACGACTGCTAAGTCTCAAGCGTTTCTCTGCTGATCCAAGCGATGTACAATTTGAACGCCTGCCATTGTCCGGATTATTGGTTCGGCCAGATCTGAATGGACTTTCGCTTAGAGATCTTCGATCCGACCTTCGTTTTTCTGACGATGTTGCTGCATTCGAGAATCAACCAATCAGAACTGTAATCATCAAGAACTGGCCCAATGAGGTTTTCTTATACCAAGTATTCTTGAGGCTAAATACTGGAAGTGTTTCTCTTTCCCCTCAGGAACTTCGTCAAGCACTTCACCCTGGCCCGTTTATTGATTTTGTTGAGGAGAAATCACGCAGCAGTCAGGCTCTCCGTGCAATTCTCAAAAACCCAGAACCAGACTTCTGCATGCGTGACGCTGAGCTGCTGGTGAGGTACTACGCATTTACCTATTTCCTGGAAAGTTATAGAGGCAATCTTAAGGAGTTTCTCGATTGGACCTGTTCGGAGTTGAACCGCCAGTGGCCACAGCAGGAGACCAGTATACGGGCTGAATTTGAACATTTTGAATCCGCCCATGAGGCGATTACGTCTGTGTTTGGCGATGGTGCGTACCACAAGTGGACTGCTACGGGATTCGAATCGCGTTTTAATAGAGCCATCTTTGACATTATGGTTTTCGCGTTCCGTGATCCTATACATCGACTGGCACTTGTTAATGTCGGGCAACCAGTGAAGAATGCATTTATAGAGCTGTGCAAGACGCAATCTGAATTCATGAACTCAATAGAACAGACAACTAAAAGCACGAAAGCCACCTTCACACGTCTGTCAATGTGGAGTGAGGTCCTGAAAAGCCAATTCAACATTGAAATCGCGGTTCCACTGCTCTCGTAGCAAGCGCTATCGGGGATTTACAATGAGCCAAACCGCACGCTTTCGCAATCTGGAGCGCAGATTGAAACAACTACGCAAGAATCTGTTGCCCGCTCAATTCTCGCCGACAGGAAACTACACAGATCGTGTGCAGGATCATGCTCGCGGCTACAGACTACTAGCGCACGCCGAGATCGAGGTCTATCTGGAGGATATGGCGCGTGATATCATCGCAGGCCATGTTTCTAAATGGAAAACTGCGTCATGTGCCAGCCACACGTTGCTTTCGTTCATTGCTTGTTATCATCTGGGATGGATTGAATATGATGCAGAGACCGAGCAGCATCTCATTGATCTGGCCCGTAATCGATGGAAACCGAAGGAGACGGTCAGCGAGATTATAGACCTCGCTCAAACTCAATTCGGAAAGAAGTTGTCAGAGAATCATGGCGTACGCGAAAAGAATCTCAAAACGCTGATGCTTCCAACGGGTGTCGATCTTACGGCATTAGATCCAACTTGGATCACCCATCTCGATGATTTCGGGAAAAAGCGAGGTGACGTTGCTCACCAGTCGCCCAGACCAACAGACACAATCGATCCTCAAGAGGAGTTGAAACGTGTTGATATTCTTATGGTTGGGATGAAAGACCTAGACGAGAAACTCGGCGAGGTTGCCGTGTGAGAAGGAAACAGCAGGTCAAGTGCCCTGTCCTTTACTCCTGCACACCATTGAACTCCAATGATGATGAGGATCATCCGATCATCTTGAGCTTGAAGCGAGTATTTGTGGGTAATTCTTTGTGCGGTTGGGCTAGACTCTCATCGTGAACAAGTTCGCAGCGGAAGGCGCGTGTCAATGCTGGACGCTGCTTTTTAGACCGCACTTCGAAGTGATCAGGCAGCGAATAGTTACACCCGACATCCAAGGCGGACGGGGACGTCCGCGCTCCCAGAGGGTGAACCACAATGCACTTACGACTCGGTTTCTTTCGAGTCGGCTTGACCGGTGTCCATGCCGTGGATGGTTTTTTCCCAGTAGAATGGATTGGTGAAGAGCTGGAGGAAGCCTTTCCAGGCGCCGATGGAGATCAGTATCCAGTAGAACGGCATCAGGAGCGCGTAGGGCATGAGGTGGTGGAAGCGGCGTTTGTTGCACGCGAGGAGATGCAGGTAGACGAACAAAAGATTGGCCAGAAGCAAGACGCAGGTTATTACGAAGAACACGATGGACAGGGATGACCAGACTGTGTCCTCGCCGGGCCCGTAGTAAATCATCGGCCATACGGCATTTCCAGCCAGGGCCACGCGCGGGCCTTTAAGAATCTCCCACAATGTGTGACCCTGCGCCAGGGCCTTGGTCAGGAACGTCAGATACACGCCTCCGATGATCCAGTAAACCACGTTCATGATCATCATGAACGACGACCCGCCGACGCACATCAGGAAGCCTGCGAAGCCCCATGGGCCAAGTTCGCGCAGAGTGCGAAAAGGATTGCGCATGTGCGCGAGGTGCGTCTGGAAGAAGCCCTTGACCCAGCGCGACCGCTGCCGCATCCAGTTCCAAAGCCGGGAGGTGGCCTCCTCCCACGTCGTCGAATCCACCATCGTTGTGCGGTATCCCATGCGATAGAGCCGCACGCCGAGTTCGCAATCCTCGGTGACGTTGAACGGGTCCCAGCCGTCGAGCTCCTTCAAAACGTCCGCTTTGAAATGGTTGGAGGTGCCGCCAAGCGGCATGGGGATGTTCGCGCATTCAAGACCGGGCAGGAACAGATCGAAAGTTGTGCTGTACTCGATCGTGAACAAGCGCGTGAGCAGATTCTGCTGCGCATTGTAGTAGTTCAATTTTGCCTGGACACACGCCACTTTTTCCGGCGAGTGCCGGAAAGTCCAGAGGGCTTTCTTCAATTGGTCGGGGTCGGGTCGGTCCTCGGCATCGAACACGACGACGTATTCGCCCTTGCTCCGCTTCAGGCCGTAATTGCAGGCTTTCGGTTTTGTCTTTGGCAATGAATCGGGAACAACGATTACGTCGTAGCGCGCGGGAAGGGCAATTCCTCTCACGGCGGCGATGGTCTGTTTGTCGTCTTCCTCAAGCAGCAGTTTGACATCCAGCTTGTCAGGCGGATAATCGAGCAGGTCAAGGTAGCGAACAATCCTGCCTGCAATGTTCGCTTCTTTATAAAGCGGAACCAGAATCGTGTACATTGGAAGATCATCGTCCGTGAGAGTGGCAATATCGGGATCTGCAACCTCGATCTGGCCGCGCCCTGAGAGCGAAAGGCTGGCGATGCAGCACCGGAACACGATTATACTGAAGTACCAGAAGGCGAAGATGAAGTTGATGACGCACAAGAAGATGTCCCAGCGGTAGGCCATGGAAAAGATAAGGATAAACAGCACCAGGCTGTACCAGAGAGCCTGCCACCACCGTATCAGCACATTCGAGCAGTCTGCCGCATGCCGCAGCATGAAGTCCCGCGCGCCATCATCAAGTTTTGTTTGCTGGGTCTCGTTCATGTTTCAGTCTGTCTGAACATAAGTTGCCCATTCCTACGTCAAACTTTCCCGTGATTTTGCCCCATCTTTCGATCTTTCGCGGGCGGCGCGCACAGCAGTGCAGCGCCACCCGCGAAATCTCAACATCTGGGGTAAACTTACGACAAATCCTGCCGCTTAACGGAATGGCCAACTTGGTCTGCCACATTGGCCCGGCCTTTGGCCGGATCCAATGTATCTGATGGAAGTTGGCTGTCATTTTTCGAACTTAGCCTCTTCTTGCGATTCTGTAATAAAACCGTTGCCATGCACCTTATCGCGCGGATATGTTGCACTGGTCAATAGAGTGGCGACTTTCATGAAACGCATTCTTTCAGAAATTGCGGCGCTGTACAGCTTGTTTTTGATTCCGGCGATGGCCGCGAATGCGGCCCCGGCATTCCGTATCACTTATTTCCCTGAAGTTGCATATCTGAATGAGGGTGTGACATTTGTTGCAGAAGGAAAAACCGACTCGCAACTCAACGTGTTTTCTAACGGCAAACAGATCCTCGATGGCGTTTTCAACGAAGGCGCTCTTGAACTCAACCTTGCGCTGAATGGACCGTGCACGCTGCGTTTTCAGCAGGACTCCACATCGGTTGCATTTCGCGTAGTGCAACCGGCCGACACGGAAAAGCTCACTGAGAAGGACGGCTTCTTGTATGGCGGCTCCATGCCCGCCATTCTCCTGGCGCAACACAGAATTCCGTCGAAACACGATCGCCGATGGGAGACGCTTAAGTTTTTGGGCCGGTTGTTCATGGACAGGCGTCCTGTGGTCCATTCCTGCACACTTCTGAATGCTCGAATACCTTCGGAGTGGAAATCACCCGAACTGGCAAAGGCAACCGGCACCTCCGTGAAGTTCTGGATTTCCGACGGCGATGGATCACGTTGCGAAGGCATCAATGCTCTGATCGCAAACGCGGACAAGCTTGAAACAGCCGACATCGCAGTAGTGACACTTTCCGGCGAGGATTACGAGCAGGGCGATGACGGTCTCCAGTTCCGCATCAAGCTGGAATGGTATCTTCAACTGCTGGAGAGCAGGAATATCAAACATGTATTCGTGGTGTCTGACCTCGACGCATATCAACGTCAACGCTTCAGCGACATGCTCGATCAAGTCGCGCTTGCCGCATCGGCGAACAACGCAGTGGCAGTGATTGCCGGGCGTGAAGGCGCACGGGACGCGACATCCGACGCAGCATGGCTGAAAGCCGTAATGACAGAGATAAACAAAGCAGTGAAATGCAGATGAACCGCACATTGATGATCCTTCTTCTGTTTCTTGCATTTTGTGCGCCGCTATTTGCAGAGACATGGACATTCAAGACGCCGCCTACAGCCGTCAAGACCGTTCCCGTCGACGCTGACTGGCGAAAGTTCGATGCGCTTGAACTCGATTTCAGGCTGATGGAGCAGAGCAATCCAACCTCCACCCTGGTTTGCACCTTCTTCTTCCAGACGAAGCAGGATCTATGGCTTGAATCGAGGCAGGAACTGGCGATTGGCGACAAGAAACAGACGATTCGACTTCGGCTTGACGATCTCAGTCCAGACTGGCGGGTGGGCAATACGCGGCGCGCATTCGACGGCGACACATTGCGCTGGGTGCGTTCATGGGGGATAAAAGTCTTCAGTCCGGACGCGCACACGGGGAAGATTGAACTGAGCGACCTGCGATTGATCCCGGCGAAAGAGAGGAGCATCGAAGTCTCGGATATTATGCTGCCTGAACTTCCGGCTGCGGGGAATGTAAACCCGGTCCGCTTCCGGCTGATCGGTTTTCGCGGGAATCCGTTCAGCTCTTCGGATATATCGTGCAAGCTGATCTGGAAGGAGGAAGGCAAGGAGAAATCGGCGCCTTTCTATTTCAGGCAGGAATTCCAGACCTTCAAACACCCGGGCGCGGGAGAGATTCTGACAAACGCTTTCGAGCGCCCTTTCTGGCAGGCGGATTGGATGCCAGCCGGCGAAGGGAAATACCATTTACGAGTGGAGCTGCAAACCAGCGGGTCACGAATTACCGGAAAGTTGGGACAAGTGACTGTCGGATCCGCACGCGCGAGCGCGGAAGCAGTTGAGGCATCAAAAGCTGCGCCCGCATTCGCCACGATGACCAACAGCTCTCCGCGAATGCTTGAGTTCAAGAACGGCAAATGGACCGATGCGACCACCCTTTCCAGTAATTGCGGATACTGGGTGGCGCCGCTGGATTGGACTGGCAAATGGGGCCGCTATACCGGAAGCGGCGAGTTCGAACAATTGACAGCCTGGCAGATCGAACAGGAACTCCGGCGTTGCCCGACCAATATTTCCCGGCCTATGTTGCTGTTCAACGATGACGAGCTCGAAACCTTCAGCAAGTTCAACTGGCTCGACAATCCGCTTAATGCCGTAAATGGCGGAAATCTGAAGCGGGCGGGCGACATTTTCACGGACGACAATTCGCGCAGGATCGTTCTTGATCGCGCCCGCTATCTCTGTGCGCGTTATAGCCGGTACCCAGGCGCGGCTGGCCTGCTCATCCGGATGAAGCGGATTGAACCGGCGGCGCTTGCGTGGGTGAACGCAATTGCCACAAAGCTAAACGAAGAGTTCCCCGGCATTCCGATCTTTTGCGACAACCCGGAATTGCTCGAGCGCTGGAGAAGTTCGCCGCTCGAACCCGACGGGAGATGGACTGCTGACCGGCGCATTGCCAGGGGCACAATCGTCCATATGCAAGAGAACGGGAAAACTCTTTCAATCGAAGGAAGATATCCCGGTTCTTCCGCTGTCATTTGCAAACGAATGCAGCATTTTGCCGGCGCCGAGGTTCTGGCTTGCGACATCACGACTCCGCCGGTGTCGAACAACGGATTCAAGGCGATGTGCTGCCTGCGCACCGATCCGGACACATTGTTTCAATCCAAACTCGTGGAACTGCGCAACGACGATTGCAACCACGTGCACTTCAATCTTGATGACCCGGCGTTCTGGACGTGTCCGCGCAACCCGGCGCGCCGGCTGACGGACGATCAACTCCTTAACATCACAGAACTGGAACTTCGCTTCTTCTGCGATGAACCGGAAGATGGGCGGATCGAAGTCCGGAACTTCGCCTTGTTATGGCCGTATAAAACTGACTATGAAAAACGCGCCCTCGCCATAAGCGGGCTCAAGGGAAATGCGGGGCAAGTTGGGCAGTACGAAAAACTGGAATTTGAATTCCAACTCAACCGGACGTTCAACAATCCCTACAATCCTCATGAGATTGACGTGGCGATCGAGTTGACCGATCCGGACAACAAGCAGCTGCATCATCCCGGTTTCTTCTATGAACCGTGGTCGCTCGACATGAAGGACGGCGTGGAAACGGCGGTCAGGCAACCTGACAGGCCGTCATGGCGCGTCCGTTTCACCCCATCGAAACCGGGCAAATACGAATGGAAACTCATCGCAAAAAGCGGGGATGAACAGGCCGCGGTTACTACTGGTTCATTCGTGTGCGTGTCCAATCCCTCGCCAGGTTTCGTGCGCACCTCGAAACCTGATCCGAAGTGTTTCGAATTCAGCGACGGGAGCTTCTTTTATCCCATCGGTTACAATCTGCGCTCGCCAAGCGATCGCCGTACCGGCGCGCAGATGCGGGGATCCACGGAGAATGCCGATTGGGCGGATGCGCAGGGCACAAGGGCTTACGAGAAGTGGTTCAGGCTGATGCGCGAGAACGATATCAATCTCACGCGTGTATGGATGTGCCCATGGTGGTGCGGCCTGGAATGGGCGCCGGAATACGAGGGCTATCATGGCATCGGCTATTACAACCAGGCCAACGCCGCGCGTTTGGATCGAATCATGGAATTGGCGGAAAAAGAAAAAGTCTATGTCTGCCTCGAAACTGTCAATCATGGTGGCCTCAGCACGATGACGGATGCGGATTGGCAGGATAATCCGTATAACAAGGACATGCATCCGGGCGGCTATGTCAGTCGTGCAACCCAGTTTTTCACGGACCCGCGTTGCATCGAAAGCCATCGCAATAAGATGCGCTACGTCGTTGCGCGATGGGGCTATTCGACTGCGATCGCGTGGTACGGCATTCTTACGGAAGCGGAATGGACGGAAGCCTACGGCGCGGGTGGCAAGACCCGGAACACGTTCCTGGACTGGATAGCTGCGACCGGGGGATATATCCGCGATACGGATGCCCAGCCTCATCTGGTGTCGGCGCACTTCTCCAATCCCGGCAACGGGCTGGACATGTGGCGGAGAGACAACGTCGATGTCGTGCATAATAACGCCTACACATTTTTTACGGAATTCTGGGAAAGGGACCAGTTTGCCGAGTCTCAAGGCGTGGCGGATGTCATCTACGTTTTCGGAAAGGTCTATGAGCCGTACAGCCGGGAAAAGCCGCTAATGATCGGAGAGTGGGGCGGCGACGCCAACGGCAACAGGAAGCAGCAGCTCGTTGCCGAACTCCACACCGGTTTGTGGGCAATGACCATGACGCGGACGGCGGGGATTGGCGGTTACTGGTGGTGGAACCTGGTGGACGCCGATAATCTTTACGACCGCTTCAAGTCCATTGCCGTCTTTATGAAGGGAGAAGACCGGCGTGGAAAGAATTACAAATCCGAGCGGGCGAAATTGACATATCCGAGCATCGGTTCGGCGGACGACCTGAGCGTTCGCGCCGGTCTTGTGCTTTACAGCCGGAACGAGTTGTTTGCCTACGTCTATTCCTGTGCGATAAACAGGCATAAATACTCGCTTGTCGCAAAAGGGGCCGATGATAAATCCCTGCCGGAATCTGGGAACGGTTTTCTGGCTGTTCCCCATGACTTCCAAAACGGCGATTACACTGTGGAATACTGGGACACATTTGCCGGCAGCGTAATCAATACCGCCGAAGTCACCGTGAGCGCGGAAAGCCGGCGCATCCCGCTGATCAGCCATCGCGTCGATCTCGCCATCAAGGTGAAACCGGCGAAATTAAACTGCGGGGCCTTCCATTAGAGGTAAGCGGTCAATGACTCGCTTTCCGCTTTGCCTTCCGTGTCCTATATACGGCCTGTTCTTCCGCGACGGCCATGACGCGATGTCGTGCTGGTGGCGGCAGTTCGAAATGTCCGGCCACGACTCCAGGAACCGTGATATCCTCGTCTAGTTTCTCCCATCGCAAGGCGTACCCGTTGAGTCTCAACGAAACCTCCCTCAACTCGGCATTGCTGGCATCGCTCAGAAGTCTGAAGCGATCCGCAGGGAAACCGAAGATGCGCCCATCGGTCAACTCCAGGAAGATCGTTCGCCCTTCGTTCCATGCCTTGACCGCCAGCGGTTCTGTTTCGATTCCATGCTTATACACGGTGGTATTCATGATACTTCTCCTTCAGGAATTCCATGTTTTCGTAAACCAGTCGTTCAATGCGCCGCACTTCCTCGGGACGAATCCCCTTGTTGCCTGCCAATCTCTCTTGCCACAATCAGGCATGGCATCCGATGAAATGCCGGAAATGCCAGCGCAATAACCGAACTGACGGTTTGCCTCAGCAATGATCACGTCTGGCAGGTACGCCACACCCAGCGACAGAAGGTCAGCACGCCTTTCCTGCGTGGTTGGAATCTCAGGAGTTAGCCACCACGCACCAAATGCAGCGAAGATTCTCCCAATTTCTCCCAAGGCCGCTTCAAAGGTCGTTTTCAATCCATCCAGTTGTTTTGCCTGAACCGCTGCTCGGACTCCACGATACATGACACCAAATGGAACAGTGAGCATTAGAGAAAGCGCCTTGGCCATATTCCATCTGTCCCCATGAATGACAGTGACCATAACAGAACATGCGGCAAAATCGAGCGTTTCTTGTGAGTGACAATTGGGCTGGCCGTTTGCTACACTTACCAAGAATATCGCATTGAAAAAGAAAAGGGTGAGCCTTACAGCGACTCTATCCATGTAATACCGGGAGTGGACGATGGCAACCAGCAAGAAAACTGCGGAGAAGAAGCCAGGTGGCGGGGCGAAAATAAAAGTCAGCACTGACGGACCCTATCTTGTGTTCGGCAGCGTTCCGCTTGCAGAGGACAGAATTGTGGCCGATCCCGACGGCACCGTGACGAAATGGCGGGCGGGCAAATGTTTTCCACCTAAGGATAAATACACCCTTTGCCGTTGTGGAGAATCCGGCAAGAAGCCTTATTGCGACGGCGCGCACCAGAAAGCCGGGTTCGACGGAACCGAAACCGCAAGCCGTGAACCGTTCCTCAATCAAGCCGAACGGAGCGATGGGCCGGGCCTCATATTGACCGATGCCGTGGAGCTGTGCGCAGGCGCACGCTTCTGCGAGCGGGCGGGCGGAATCTGGGACCTCGTCGAGCAGTCGGACGATCCAGAGGCGAAGCGAACTGCCATTCAGGAAGCAGCGGACTGTCCGTCCGGACGGCTGGTTGTATGGGACGAAAAAGGAAGGCCGATCGAACCGAAGTTGAAGCAGGCGATAAATGTGGTTGAAGATCCGCCGGCCGGCGTCAGCGGACCGCTCTGGGTACAAGGCGGAATTCCAATCGAGTCGGCCGATGGCGAGGTTTACGAAGAACGCAATCGCGTCACGCTTTGCCGGTGCGGAAGATCTTCCAACAAGCCTTTCTGCGATTCAAGCCACATGAATAGCTGACAAATTCCTCGCATAAGACGATTCGTCTCAACACGGACTTGCAAGGATCCTGCGTGAACAGCGGCTGCAAAGGATTGCAGCCCTCCATTTCGTGATCTAAAGAGTCTCGATGTCTCAATTTGGAGGGCGCGAATCCTTTCGCGCCGCATCCATAAGGTTGTTCCTGATGCGTCCATGTTGCGTATCAAGTCTTAGCCGAGGATTTGGGTGGTTTCTGCTGTCGCATCTTAACATCTGATTCTGCTGAAAAACATCCGCCCTCACAGAGGGCGGTTACAGAATGCACGAAAATACCCTGCTCATGCTCTGTAACCGCCCCGAACGAGAAACGGCGTGAGAAATCCCGGCTATCTATTCGACTTCACCGGCAGGCGGATGAATAATGTGGAAATGAGATTTGCAAACGCGATGCCGGCGCCGAGCAGGAACACATACTGGTAGCCCCATGCGTCCCAGATCACGCCGCTAATCAATGCTGTGGAGATCGAGAATATGTGATCAATGCTGGTGGATGCCTGCAAGGCCGGTGTCACATCGTCCGGTTGCATGGCGATCTTCCTCAGATATGTGGCGCGGGCCATTCCGACGGACATCAGCAATTGATCGGCGACGTAGCAGGCGGCCACAACGATGAAGGCAACGGTTGGCGGGAACAGGCTGCCGGCGAAACCGTACAACGCACAGACGACGATCAATACCAGGGCTTCGCCAGCCAGTACAAAGCGCTCTCCCTTCGAGTCAATCAGTCTGCCCAGAAGCGGCTGGAGCACGATGCCCATGATGCCGCCAATGGTCAGTAGTGTGGCTATTGTCTGCGTCGGCTGGTTGTAGATTCGCACCAGAACCCAGGGCGCAAAAGTCAGGAAGATTTGTTTTCGCGTGCCGTACAGTATGGACAACCAGTAGAACAGTCCATATTCCCTGTGCAGTTTCAGGTGCAATGCGGGCGCGTGCACCTTGCTCGCCTTCATTCCATAGAACAGCAGGCCGGCGCACAGGAAGCTTGCTGCTGCAACGAGAAACGAAATCGAAAAGGTGAGATGCATGAACCGGAAACCGAGAAAGACAAAGAATCCGCCGCAAATGGCGAAAAGGTTGCCTATCGAATTCAACTGGCCCAGCCGCCTGCCTGTCTGGCCTTCCTGAGACAGTTCCATGCCGATGCTGGACTGGAGCGGGATCAGGAGATGCTGGCCCAAGCTGAAGGTGAAAAGCCAGACCAGCATGAGCATGAAAGGTGCCGAAAAACGCGCAATCAGCGCAAGTCCGATGGAAGCCAGCAGCATGGCGAACGCAGCCAGTCGACGATTACACAGGAAAAACAGAAGAGCCGAGACGAACATGACTATAAGGCCGGGAATTTCCCGTGGCACCTCGATGAATGTTCGCACGCTGTTGCTCAGGTTGTATGTGTCGTTCAGGAAGTTGTTGAAGATGGCATTGACGATGCTGCCGGCGAAACTCGCGAGCGCGATGGCGCCCAGAAATAAACGTATGTCAATTCCGGTGCGGGCAAAACGGTCTTTCAGGTTGCGAATCAAAGGATACCGGCTCCGATCAATTACTCGACATCGATGACCCGCCCTGTTCCCGGCGGCGGGCCGCGCCGGTTGGGATCGTAGGTATCAGTGGTGTCGCTGCGTTCTACGACGATCCGTCTGTGCGGGCGCGAGTAGCCGAGGAACATACTGACAATGCTTATCACAAGGCTGCCGCCCGTTGCCGACCAGAATCCTGACACCTGGAATCCCGGTGTCAGCCATGCTGTTAGAAGCAGCAACAGTGCGTTGATTACCAGCAGGAACAAACCAAACGAGACGATTATGAATGGAAGCGAGACCAGTCGAAGGATCGGTTTTACGGACGAGTTCAGTATGCCGAGAATGAGGGCGGCGATCAGAAGAGTTTTCCAGTTATCGTAAGCGATGCCGGGAACAACATTCGCGGCCACCCATACGGCGATGGTCAGCACCAACCAGCGAAATAGAGCTTGTTTCATGGAGCGGCAGGCTATCGCAAAATCCGTGGAAGATCAAGCGTGACTCCGCCGCCAAAATCATCGCCCAAGCGCTTTGCTTTTTCTGCGGCACCTCGCGATCACTCATGCGGCAGCGGCCCGCAACATGCGGGCCCTTCTCCCGGAAATGTTCTCTAGCATTGCAGTGCACTTTCTAGCACCTTTTACTGTGTCGTCTCGCCTGGAGCCGGCGCGCCCCCGCGCCGGTAGTCACCGGGACGAGGGCGTCCCGGCTCCAAACCTCAATTGAATCGTTCCGGCTTAGGCGAATGATTGACGTCATCAAGATTGAGTGCGAGAGCGATAACTAGGACGATTGGCGAGAATGCAAAGTGGCGAATTGTAGGAGCGGGTTTATCCCGCGATGATCCATCGAAATGTTTTGATTAGCAGGTCGCGGCATAAAGCCGCTCCTACAGGTGATGAAGGCAGATCGTCCGTCATGGGCGCACCAAACAAATTGGCGGAGAGGAAGGGATTTGAACCCTTGGTACCGGTTTCCCAGTACGGCGGTTTAGCAAACCGCTGCTTTCGGCCACTCAGCCACCTCTCCGTATGAACTTTGTGAGTGTCGCCGCGTGCGAATGTCTAATCCATATATTGTTTTTGACAATATAAGCGAAAACCTCACACAAGGGCAAGCCTTTCGCGGCAGATACTAAAGAGTTGATGGAGTACGCGACCGCTTTGATCAAGATTACGATGGGCAGCATGAATTTAAAAACAAAATCACCAGCCGAAACACAAGGCCTGCCGGGCTGATCGTGCGTTATCTGCCCTCGTATGCTTTTACGAAGTCTTCCGGCGTGATTTTTGCTTGCCGAATAGCGCTACGAAGAGTTCCGACCGCAAGTTCCTTGTGTACGGGAATAACACAGCCTGCATTACCTCTGCGTAATACAGCATGACTGCCACGTTGCCTTGCCACGGAGAATCCAAGCAGACCAAACACCTTTATTGCGTCAGGTCCTGAGATTCGGGGAAGTTCAGGCATGAACAGGGACCTCAAATGTCGTCAAGAGAGGATGAGGCGATGGTTTATAAGAGAACTCATCAAGGTACAATTCTGTTGCTTCCGAAAGATTTGCGACGGCTTCTTCAATGCTTGAACCTTGGCTTGCCGTGCCAACTTCAATACATTCAGCTACGTAAAAATCATCTTCCTTATGTACTACCGCTGTAAACGTTTGGCTCATAATCAACCTCCAAGTCAATAGTAGCACAAGATAAGAATCAGAAGCAACCTGATAGAGCCTTATTCCGTTCAACACAATTGAGTGGAAAAGTAATCCATGTAAAGCTAGAGTACACGAGCTTAAGGATTTGAAGATATGAAAGACAAGAATTCCGATCACACGCAGAAGAGCGAAGAAAAACATGCGGCCACCGAGCACGCCCATGAAAATGCGGCGCACTCTAAAGATGTGCACCAGCATGGTCATGGTCACGGCGCAGCAGAACATAAGCCGGGTGTTGACAAGCCGGATGCGGAATCCGCGTCAAAGCACCAGGCCGATATTGAAAAACTGAAGGTCGAACTTGCCATCGCAAACGACAAGGTGCTGAGACTGCATGCCGATTTCGAGAATATGCGCAAACGCGCATTGCGCGAGAGGAACGAAATTTATCGCCGTGCCAACGAAGACATCATGACGGAGCTTCTTCCTGTCCTTGACCATCTTGACCTGGCGCTTGCCGCCGGGGAAGACGTCGGCGAGGGACATGAGGCAATTGTTGAGGGCTTCAAACTGGTGTCCGAGCAACTGATGACTGTCCTCAAGAAATTTGGACTTGAACCCATTGATGCGGAAGGCCAGCCGTTCGATACCTGCAAGCACGAGTCCATATCGCAAATGCCCTCCGAGACAGTTCCTGAAGGCATTGTGATGACGCAAACCCGCAGAGGATACATGCTTGGAGACAAGCTTTTGCGGCCGGTTCAGGTCGTGGTGTCGGCGGGAGGGGAAAAGCCGCCAGCCAAGACAGGGAAAGTGGAATCGGAAGGCGTTGATCTGGAGAAATAGGTACTTTACAGACGGGGGTTGCCAGTGGCTTCGAAGAGAGATTATTACGAGTTGTTAGGGATCGGT
Organism: uncultured Victivallales bacterium; assembly: GCA_964487695.1. GTDB lineage: Bacteria > Verrucomicrobiota > Kiritimatiellia > UBA8416 > CAZASC01 > CAZASC01. Next base: position 38,631 of record CAZASC010000014.1, on the reverse strand, counting down.
CGGGAGGCTTCCACCGACGAGATCAAGAAGCAGTTCAGAAAACAGGCAATGCAGTATCATCCCGACCGGAATCCCGACGACAAGAAGGCTGAGGAGATGTTCAAACAAATCTCCGAAGCTTATGAAGTATTGAGCGATCCGGACAAGAAAGCTCAATACGACAGATTCGGGCATGACGGACTCAGGGCTTCGTTCGGGCCGGGCGGTTTCGATTTTTCAAGAGATTTTACGCATTCGGCCGATTTGCAGGATATTCTCGGGAGCATTTTTGGTGAAGGCGGTGGTTTCTTCGACGACTTCCTTGGCGGCGGACGGCGACGTTCGCGAACTGGTCCGCAGCAGGGCGCAGATTTGCGGTTCGATCTTGAGATTGATCTTGAGGAAGCCGTTTATGGATCAAAACGCGAGATAACCTATCCGGTGGGAGAAGAGTGCGGCAAATGCAATGGTTCTGGAGTTGCACAGGGAAGCCACAGGGAAACATGCCGGCAATGCGGCGGCAGGGGCGCGATAATCTCCGGCGGCGGATTTTTCCAGGTCCGCCAGACATGTCCCATCTGCGGCGGAGCGGGAACGATCGTTACGCAGCCGTGCAAGGAATGTCAGGGCAATGGCCGCATGAAGGTCCAGCGCCGAATCGTGCTGAAGATCATGAAGGGCGTCGAAACGGGTTCGCGATTGCGACTGTCCGGGAAGGGCGATGGCGGCATGAGGGGCGGTCCGCCGGGCGATCTTTATGTGGTGATACAAGTCCGAAAACATGAACTTTTCGAGCGCCGGGGAGACGATTTGTTTTGCGAGACTCCAGTGCCGTTCGATATTGCCGCATTGGGCGGCGATATAGAGATTCCGACTGTTGACGGCTTCGCTAATTTGAAGCTTGCCGCCGGTACACCAACGGGCAAGGTGTTCCGGCTGCGGGGCAAGGGAATTCCCAACATCGAGGGCTACGGCAGCGGAGATTTGCATGTGCGGGTTGTCGCGGAAGTGCCGGATAAACTGGATTCCAAGCAGAAAAAAGCCATGAAAGATTTGTCAACTGTACTAAATGACTCCAATTACCCTGCAAAGGCAGCCTTCAGAACTCAGGCGGAATCGTTCTATGCCCGCAAAGAGGCTCTGAAAAAAGAGGCGCAGTAATTACTCAGAATCCAGAATGAAGAGATCCATATGAATTCTGGCATTACGAGGCTCGGATATCGATGTGATTAATTTTGCCAACTGTCCCATTTCGTCGGGGACAGTTTGTTATGGATTCTAAATTCTGTCTTCTGACTACTGAGCGTTAGCGGATGAAGTCATGCACAGGTGTTATGTAAATCCCGCCAACTGGAATGAATCGGATTTGTTTCTCAGCGCGGAAGAGGAGCATCATCTGCTCCATGTTCTTCGCGCAAAGGCCGGCGACACTGTCGCAGTTTTCGATGGAAGAGGCAGTGAAGCGACGGCAGAGATCCGGATGGACGGCGCGCCCGGTAAAACACATAGAGTTGTGCTGAGGATTCTGGGCGTCGGCAAGAGCAGGCATCCCGGACTGTCCTTGACCCTGATTCAGGCATTGCCGAAGGGCAAGCGAATGGACTTGATCGTGGAAAAAGCGGTGGAACTCGGAGTTACAGACATAATCCCTGTCATCACGGAGCGCACGATTGTCAGGCTTGACGCGGACGCAAGGAAGGAACGTGGAGAGAGATGGCAGCGGCTTGCCCTCAGCGCCTCGCGACAATGCGGCACAAGCTGGGTGCCCGACGTGAGGTCGGTCTGCGACTATTCCGAGGCAATGCGGAACTGCCGGGAGTTCGATTTATTACTGGTCGGCTCGCTCGGAGACGATGCCAGGCCTTTGCACGATGTGCTAAACGAAGCGAGGCGGAAAACCAAGGCAGCTCTTATCATCGGCCCTGAAGGCGATCTCACGTCCGCCGAGATCAAGGAGGCGATGGATGCCGGAGCAGTTCCGGTCAGTTTTGGACAACTTGTATTGCGGGTGGAAACGGCGGCATTGTACGGTTTGAGCGTTCTGAATTACGAGCTT
>CAZASC010000014.1:17066-36496 GCA_964487695.1 uncultured Victivallales bacterium | reverse complement strand
ATTTGGCAGACTTATCAGATTCACGGCCTGGGCGTTGATCTTTTCGCGTATTGGCGCGAACCGCTGATCGGAATTTATGATGTTACCAGCCTCGTCGCCTCCGGCTCTGACAGCTTCGTTCAATGCCTTGATCGCTTCGTTGGTCTTGTTCAAGATGACTTGCAGAACGCCCATATCCAGCCACGCCTTCCAGTCGGTTGGATTGCGCTGTAAATATTTGTTCAAGGGATAGGCCATCTTTTCAAATTGCTTGGCGCTGCCATACTTCCTGGCAACGTCCAGAAAAACATCAGAAGGGACATCGTCCGGCAGCTTTGCCACACACAAGTCCAGAGCCTTTGCCATTTCGGGGTAGCGACCCGCCCTTTCAAACAGCGCGGCAAGCCGATAATGGTAGATCGGCGGCAGATTTTGGTTGTTCATCATATTGTCCGCAATATTCATGAATTTACCCGACATGCCGCATTGCAAGTATAGCTCCATCAGCTCAAAGGCATCCTTGACGTCCATCTTTCCGGATTGCAGTTGACCTTCAAGAACGCCGATGCGACTCATTATTTCCTCAATTTTTGTGAGCTGGCTGACGAAGCCTGGTACGCTGACATTGCCGGGGTCCTGCCGGCCGAAATCCTCTATCAGCAATCTTGCATCCTTGTAACGGTTCAGCGGCATAAACACCTCCTGGGCCATCCGGAAATTGGCCTCGGGACTCAGTGGGTAGAGGATTCTCCCTTGTTGAAATGCATTCTCCGCTTCCGGGAACCTGTTGCGGTAGGCGTATAAGCCGGCGATTGCGCAGCGGAGTTTTGAGAACGATTTTCTGGCCACGATGTCACGGGTGAATTTGGTGTTGGACATCAGGCGACGAGTGTACCAGTCCCAGAAATCCGTATCATCCGTTACGTTCTCAGGCGTGAGGTCACACTTGTCCTTGTTGATTTTCATTATGAGCCCGTGCGGCGTCAGATAGGGGTACATCCATTTGATCACGTAACTTTCCTCGACATAAAAGGGGTGCTTGTAGTTGTTGCGCTCGAATATCATCTGGGCGAGGATACCGTTGATCTCCATCACGCCGAGCGCGCCGCTGACCTGCACGCGGCCGTTTTCTATTTTCAGTTCGGCATTGGCGGAGCGTTTTCCCGCCTGAACTTCCTCAACATACCGCTGGAACGCCAGTGCGCTGTCGGGGACGGCGGGAATCCAGATGCGATCGCCGTACAGATCACGCATGACGCTCATGTAAGTGCTGTCGGCAAGCGCGTTCTGGGTTATGAGATAAGCGTCTTCGTGGACTGCCGCACAGTAGATCATGTAAGTTGGCACGAAACGGCCCGGATCGGTGCCGCCGAAAAAGATCGCATCCTGTCCCATTTCCAGCGGGAACTCCGGATTCGGAAGCGGCTCTTCTTCCGGGGACAGCTCCTCGTTTATTGCGTTGGCGCCACGCAACTGGTAGTTGCCGAACTGCCAGCCGAAATCATGGCCGGTCATTTCAGCGCCGCCAACCACTCTAACGCGCTCCTTATTGAACGCATTCTCGTAAAGCGGGAACAGCATAAAAGTCATGGCTCCCCCTATGGAAAGCCATTTAAGAACGGTATTGCCCTTGAAGATGATGTTATTGAAGAAGGCGAGCCCCATGATGATGCCGTAGCCAATCCAGAACGAATAAAGTGCGTGTGAAGAAATGAACTTTACCCTCTGGATGAACGCGTCCTGAATATCCCCCTTTGGATTGGCGTAAACCATCACCACGATTCCCAGCATTACAAAGGCAATCAAAGTGGAGATGAGCCACTTGTACGAATTCTCGTCCATGGACATCGTGAGCTCATGTTCCGGATGGAGGGTAAGCCAGATGACAAGTGCTGTTGCCATCGCCGGAAGGACGATAAGCGCAATGAGGCCGGCGGCCTGCCGGAGTATGTGATGGGATACATCGGCAGAGAGATTCTGTCCCGCTTCCCGCAGCGGAGCGGTTATTTGCATGACTATGATGACCAGTTTCGTGGTCGTGAAAAGGCAGAGTGCAACCACTCCCAGGAGTATAAGGCTTACCACAACCTTCTCCGATATTGAGGCTTTGGCCCTCGCCGGCAGGCGCTCGGCCATTTCCTTCAGCAGCCGGAAAAGGATTGTGATGCCACCAAGGAAAAGGATGACGATCACAATGCCTATCAGAGTCCAGTATATCCAGCCAAGAAAAGGCACACGTTGAAGGTGAAACACTTCCTCACAAGTTGTCAGAACGGCGGCGGGTACGGCAACGGCTATTGCTATGTATAACGCCTTGATCTTTTTTCCCATGAGCTTGACCTGCCAGGCCGTGAAGGGCAGGAAGCCGAGAACAGCCATCGGTATCGTGAACTGGGCCCTGAGATCCACCATGTAGTCGCGAAGCTGGGTGACGAACTGGGAGGAAAAAATTGGAGATGGAATTATCTGCTCATATTGTCCGCGTGTGATGGCGTGCACAAAACCCTCCCACGTGCGGGGATATGCCCAATTCATCGGAGGATTGCGCAGATCAGACACGATGGGTTCGTAAGCGTAGAAAGCGACGCCTACCAGGGCCAGCATGATGCAGATTGCCACCGTTCGTCCGCGAGGCAGCATTATCCACGCGAGCGCAAGGAACACAAAAGTGAGGACACAGTAGGTTCTAAAAGAGACTGCGTACGGGTTGACAAGCCCCAAAAAAACGCCTTTCCTTACCATGAAAGCCACGGTCATTTCGATCGTCACAAGCGAAATTGCAAGGAGATAGCCCCTGGGAGCCACGCAACACAGGATGATCAAACCGGTAATGGCACCGGCAAATAGTACATATTCCCTGCCCCAGGCGAACACCTCCTGCCCCTCGTGCGGAGCGATAGGATCAGGGTCGGCAATTTTGAACAGCAGCACCAGCAAACCAAGCAAAGCGATTCCAAGCACGACATTCGTCGCGATTAGCGAGGATTTCTTCGGCTTTGCATACCACAGCCAGATACATGCGCCGACCACAGCCGCGACACACAGTGCAATCCATATGTATTGATCTGGAGCCATCAATAAGTTCGGATAAAGCTCCGGCAACGGCGGCACATGTTTCGGGAATCCAGGTTCGGGCCCTTCGCTGGCCATCTTGATAATGCCTATCCCGATCACGAACGCCAGCGCCATGACGGCAAAATCACGGAAAAGATCAAGATCCTTGATCATTATGATGATTACAAGAGGGACGATTCCGAACAGAAGAATCTGGTAGTTGGTCAAGCCGAGTCCGAAAATGTACGAGATCAGAAACAGCACCTTGTCTGTGGGCCGGAGCGTCCATCTATAACTCAAAAGAAAAATCAGAGTAAGAATGAAGGCGTTAAGGCTGTAGTGCTCCACGATGACGCATTGCGACCAGTTGGCAGGAGCGAAAGCGAACAGCGTGCTCCCCACGACACCGCCGACCCAGCAAATTATGTTTTCGGTCCGCTCGTCCATGTTTCCCGAGATCAGCTTGGAATTTCTCAGAATGTCCGAGCCGGAACGGCAGATAAGCATGGCTGCGCAGCCGCTGGTCAGCGCGCCAAACACGGCCGACATCTCGGCGATGCTCCACGCCGGATTTGGCTGGCCGCGAAAAGTTACGAACCAGAAGATATGCGAGAAAATCCATGACAGAAACGAACAGAACGGATATCCGGGCGGGTGCGGCACGCCAAGAAAATAACCGCCCGTCGAGAGTTCTCCCGAATCATCCAGGGTGACACTGGGCGCAACAGTGTAAGTATATACCGCAAAGGAAATGACAAGCGCCGTCCAGAAAGCGGACCAGTCCAGCTTTCTGAAAAAACGCCCTTCATTCTTCCCTGTTAAAGCAGAAGGATCCGATTCCGTCATTACAAATTCTCTTTCATGGAATTGGGAGCGAATTATGCACTATAACGTGCGGAGCGCGCAACATGATATTCGATGGCGATGCACCCATCAGTTACAGAGTGGCCTCCTTGCCGTAGCCGCGCCGGATACGGCGCGGCCATCCAGTAACTGAGGGGCACAGGGCGTCAGAATACTAATGCGCAGCGTTTGAGCAGGAAGATGGCGGCGATGGACAGGCCGTACAGGGCAAGATCGGCCAGGAGAGGAATATCGGTCAGCAGTATCTTTTCAGGCTGACCGCCTTTCTCATGGCGGTACACGAGGTCGAGGTATCTGAAAACACCGAAGACAACGAAGGGAATGGTGAAGCCCAGCTTGTTGGTCCCGAATTTCTGGACTGTTTCGGGCCATAGAGTGTATATCGCGTATGAAATGATTGTTGCGGAACTGGCTATAGCGATCAGCAAATCCAGCAATCGTTCGTCATAGTCGCCCAGACTCGCTCTGTGCTCTGAACCGGCGGCATCGTCCAGCAGTAATTTTTCGTGCCGCCGTTTGCAAAGCCCGAGAAACAGCGCGAGCAGGAACGTGCACAATAGAAGCCAGGGAGAAATGGCCACATCTTTCAGCACGACGGCGCCCGCCATTGCGCGCAGAACGAACCCCGAAGCGATTACAAGAACGTCAAGAAGCGCAAGGCGTTTGAGCCAGGTGGTGTATATCATCTGGATCACGATATAGGCGATGATCACGCCCATGAACGACAAAGACAGAAAATATGACGCGATCAATCCGCCGCCGAGCAGGGCGATTCCAAGCAGCGAAGCCTGGAAGATGGTTATTCTGCCGGCGGCAAGCGGACGAAACCGCTTATGGGGATGCTGACGATCCGCCTCGATGTCCCTGATGTCGTTAATCAAATAGACGCCGCTGGAGATCATGCAGAAAAGAAACACCGCTGGCAGCACGTATACGAGGTCGTGCAGAGACAGTGGCACGGCGCGCGAACCATCCCAATACGCGAAGAAAAAAGCGGCTAGAACCACGGCGTTTTTAGTCCATTGACTGGGTCGCATCGCCAGCAGGAGATCCATGAAAAGCGAATTTTGGTTGTCGTTCTTCATCGCAAGCCGATTATCTGTTCTGTGACTCCGGTCTCTGCACTTTTATCTGAGGTCTTCTTTTCAGCCCATACCGGAAAGCCAGTTTCCAGACGATCCACAGGGCTTCCTTGAAGATGGCGCTGCTCATTTTTGAATAGCCCGCACGCCTGTCCACGAAGGTGATTGGGATCTCCGAAATTCGGAATCCATTCATCCATGCCGTGTAGCTCATCTCGACTTGGAACGAGTAGCCGCTTGAAACTATCGAATCCAGATCAATGGAAGTCAACACCTTCCGCCGGTAGCACTTGAAGCCGCCGGTTGGATCTGTAATCGGCATTCCTGTGACAATTCGCACATAAAGGGAAGCGCTCTTGCTGAGAAGCAGGCGGCTCAACGGCCAGTTGGTGATGCGGATACCGTGCATATAGCGGGAGCCGAGCACCAGATCGGCGGTTTGCGCAGCCTTGAGAAAATTCGGGAGTTCCATTGGGTCATGGGAAAAATCGGCATCCATCTCAAAAATGAATTCGTAATTGCGCTGCACAGCCCATTTGAAGCCCGCAATGTATGCGCGACCCAATCCAGCTTTTTTCTCCTTGTGGAGTACGTTGATTCTCTTTTCCGACTTCATCATTTCGTCAATGACCCTGCCGGTGCCGTCGGGAGAATTGTCGTCCACAAAAAGTATGTGAGCCTCTGGAAGCACGCCGAAAATTGCATCGGAAATTGGACCGACATTGTCCTTTTCGTCATACGTGGGAATGATGATCAGCTTATCAATCATAGGTAGGAACTATAGGCGGACGGAGATTTCAGAGCAAGGCTATTTGCAGGCGAGTCTCGTCACGATGAAATGGCATTGCATTGATCGCGCGAGTTGCATAATGTAACGCGATTAAAAGGGGCTGCTATGCTGAAGTTCAACAGAGGATACAATACTTTCGATCTGGATTCATACACGGTCCATCTGGACAATCCTTCCGAGCCCGAACTTTTTCGCGACATTTTCCCCTACAGCGAAGCGCCCCGCATTGGATTCAATCACCGCCTGAGCCCGATGCGGATGCCGCCGGAAATATGGATAACCGACACGACGTTCCGCGATGGCCAGCAGTCAATGCCGCCATACACAGTCAAACAAGTTGTGGATCTGTACCAGATGCTGCATCGCCTTGGCGGGTCGGCCGGGTTGATCAGGCAGGCTGAATTCTTCCTTTACACGAAGAAAGACAAGCAGGCCATCGAGAAGGTGATGTCACTGGGATACCGCTATCCAGAGGTCACCGGCTGGGTACGCGCCAACAAGGAAGACCTGCAGATGGTCAAGGATATGGGGCTCAAGGAAACGGGAATCCTCACATCGGTGTCGGACTATCATATCTTCCTTAAACTCAAACAGACACGCAAGGAAGTCATGGATGGCTATCTGCGCATTGTCCGCGACGCCATCGAATGCGGCATCACGCCACGATGTCATTTTGAGGACGTCACCCGCGCTGACTTTTACGGTTTTGTCGTGCCATTCGCGCATGAGCTCATGAAGGTCGCGCAGGACAGCAAGACCATCATCAAAATCAGGGTCTGCGACACGCTTGGCCTTGGCGTTCCGTATCCGGGCGTTGCCATGCCTCGTTCTGTTCCGGGCCTCATCTATGGCCTTGCATATTACGCCGGTGTGCCCAGCGAATGGATGGAGTGGCACGGGCACAACGATCTGAACCTCGTCACTTCCAACGCGGTGACGGCATGGTTATACGGTTGCAGCGCCGCCAACGGCACCATACTTGGCATAGGCGAACGTACAGGCAATCCGCCGATCGAAGCGCTGGTTCTGAGCTATCTTCAACTCCGCGGGCACGACGCCGGAATCGATACGACCGTCATCACAGAGATCGCCGAATACTTCGAAAAGGAGCTTGGCGTCAGCATTCCGCCGAACCAGCCGCTGGTCGGGAAGGATTTCAACATGACCCGCGCCGGTATTCATGCGGACGGCCTCCTGAAGAACGAGGAGATTTACAACGTATTCGACACGGCGAAACTGCTTAACAGGCCCGTCTCCGCATCCATCACCGACAAGAGCGGCACCGCCGGCATAGTGCTGTGGACGCACAACAAGGTCGGGCGCGGCGCGTCCCTCACGAAGACTCATCCGGGCGTGAAGAAGATTCATAAATGGATAATGAGGCAGTACGAAAGAGGCCGGACCTCCACGATAACCGACAAGGAGATGCTGGCCCAGGTTAAAAAACATCTCGCGGACTGGATCAAAGAAAGTGGCTTCCAAGTATAAGATCGTCACCTACGGCAACCCTGCCCTGCGCAAGAAGTCAACGCCCATCAAAACTGTGGACGCGACCATTCGAAAGCTGGCAAAGGAGATGCTCGATGCAATGTATGCCAGCAAGGGCATCGGCCTTGCGGCCCAGCAGATAGGCCGCACGGAAGCGATCTGCATCATAGACATTCCACCGCAGAGAGCTGACGAAGATCCAGACAGCACTTCACTCGCAAGCGATGGACTTATCATGCCGATAATCATGATAAATCCGCGAATTCAAACCGTGAGCGGCGTGCAAACCGCTGACGAAGGTTGCCTGAGTTTTCCCGAGATATACGTGACAATCAAGCGTGCGGCGGAAGTTACGGTTTCCTTCCTGAACCTTCACAACAAGGAGGAAACGATCCGCGCGACTGGTCTTTCCGCCAGGGCAGTTCAGCATGAGCTGGATCATTTAAACGGCGTGCTGCTCGTTGACAGGATGTCCGTCGTGCAGAAGCTCGCCTCCGCCGGCAAACTGAAGCGCCTCAAGAAGCAGTCGGCTGAGTAAGAGTAGGACTGTCAGGAGCCGGTTGTGGTTCGTTTTTCAAAAGCTGGTTGTCCCGGATCTTTTTCGATCTCGCCAGAAATTCCTCTGCCAAAAGTCTGTACGCTTTTGCGCCGTTGGAACCCCCATCGTACTGGATCACCGGCATTCCGTGGCTCGGCGCCTCGCTCAGCCGCACATTTCGCGGGATGACAGTGCTATAAACTTTGTCGCCAAAATGCTTGCGAACTTCGGTGACTACTTCCGCGGCCAGGTTCGTGCGGCTGTCGAACATCGTCATTAAAATACCTTCGATTTCTATCGTCGGATTGGCCCCGCTTGCGTGCAATTGGTTCATAAGGCGGCTTATGACGCTCAGCCCCTCGAGCGCGTAGTATTCACACTGCATCGGTACAACAATTGATTGGGACGCCGTGAGCGCGTTCATGGTGAGAATGCCGAGAGAAGGCGGACAATCAACGACGATAAAGTTGTAGATGTCGGCCTCGATCATGGGCGCAAGGACCTTGTCGAAACAGTGCAGATAGTTATCCATCCGTGCGATGTCCACTTCCGACCCGGCCAGATCGAGCTCAGACGGAACGAGATCAACGCCCTTGGTTTTCGTGGATTGGACCAGGCTCGATATGCAACCCTCGCCGAGAAGGGCGCGATACAGGCTGGTGCCTTGTTGTTGCGCAACTCCGAGTCCGCTGGTGGCGTTGGCCTGCGGGTCGAAATCAACGACGAGCACGTTCTGCCCAATTTCACCCAGGCAGGCGGCAAGATTGACGACGGTTGTCGTCTTTCCAACTCCGCCCTTCTGATTGGCAACCGCTACAACCCGTGTCTTCATAAACAGGTCATTCGCAACAACAGCAACATTTCTTCTTTGCCGGCTTTCGGGCTTTGGTGGTGGCCTTCTGCCGTATCATCCCCGTTTCCCGCGCGTAGCCGAAAATACCGCCGGCATCAATCACATCGGCAACAGCGCCTATGGGTTTGAGCTCAAAGCTTGCGCCGGTGGTCGTGTTGACTACGCGACCGGCATCCACATCAATCTCCACGCTGTCCCCATTTTTGAACTTCTGGCAAATCCGTTTGCGCGCTTCGAGCGGGTAAAAATCCCCCGTGGCAACGACATTACGGAAGAAAATGCGCGCATAGGACTCCGCTACAACAGCCTTGACGCCCGCCGCGCCCAGTGCAACTGGCGCATGTTCACGCGATGAGCCGCAGCCGAAATTTCTTCCGGCGATAATTATCGAAAACTCCGATTTGTCCTTGCCCGGTTTAACGAATTTGGGAAGCGATTCCGGCAGGCCGGACAGGGCGAGCGAACCAAGCTTGCGGTATTCGTCCGGTTTCGTCTGCACAAGAGTGAGGTGCTTCGCCGGAATAATCTGATCAGTGTCAACATTATCCGTCAACACGTAGACCTTGCCGGTTATGACCGTATTTTTCTTATTCATGCATGAACTCCCTCGGATCTGTTATGTGGCCTGTGATTGCAGTTGCGGCCGCCGTGAGCGGTGACGCCAGATAGATCGGCGCATTCTTTGAACCCATCCGTCCGATAAAATTGCGGTTTGTCGTGCTCACCACGACTTCCTTCCCTTTTGTCCTGCCGAATGTGTCGTCAGGTCCTCCAAGACACGCGCCGCACGAAGGCGGCGCAATCGGCAGGCAGCCGGCTTCCGCGAATATCTCGACGAGCGATTTCCCGTCAAGCGATGTTCCAATCAGCCCCTCGGCCACTTCGGTGGTTGCGGGAACGAGGAAAGTGTCAATCTTGACCTTCTGGCCTTTCAGTATCCCGGCGGCCATGACAAAATCGGCGAGTTTGCCGCCCGTGCAGGAACCGATGTAAACGCGATCAACCTTGACCTTGGAACGCTTCTTTGCCGGCGCGTAATTCGACGGCAAACTGGGTTCGGCTACGCATGGCTCGAACTTGGACACATCGTAATGCCATTCCTTTGCCACTTTGGCGCCCTTGTCGCCGCGCACCGGCTCGAATTCCTTTTTTGTGCGGGCAAGGACATATTCGATAGTTTTCTTGTCGGGCTCGATGATCCCGTTCTTTCCGCCTGCCTCGATGGCCATGTTGCAGATCGTCATGCGCTCTTCTACGCCAAGCGCGGCAATGGCCTCGCCGCGGAATTCCATGGCGCAGTAATTGGCGCCATCAACGCCAATATCGCCGATTATGCGAAGAATCATGTCCTTGCCGGTTATATAATCCGGTTTTTTGCCGTCGAGGACGAAGCGCAGCGTCTCTGGCACTTTGACGAGCAATTTGCCCGTTCCCATAATGAACCCGGCGTCGGTATTGCCGATGCCTGTGGCGAACGCGCCCAGCGCTCCGTGTGTACAGGTATGCGAATCGGTTCCGAACACGACTTCGCCGGGCCGGATGTGACCAAGCTCCGGCAGAGCAACGTGGCAAACGCCCCTGTAAGCTTTCGTGCGCGGATCGTAGTAGAAGCGGATTTTCTGGGCCCTGGCAAAATCGCGAAGTATGTCAACGTTCCTGTGCGACATCTTGTCGGCCGTGAAAATGTAATGATCGGGGATCAAGACGATTTTGTCCGGATTCCAGACCTTCGCCTTTTTGCCGAACTCGGATTGAAAAACTCCTATAGTGCCCGGTCCGCAAATGTCGTGGGTAAAAAGCAGATCGGCATTCACCCAGATGTTATCGCCCGGCACGACCTTGTTTTTGCCGGCCGCCCGCGCAAGAATCTTTTCAGTGATTGTCATGCTCATTCTCTCACCTTTCAATGACTTTCTACATCTTGCTCGTTTTCACGAGCGAAAAGAACCTGTCCTGATACTCTTCAAAAAGTCCATGCTGCTGCAGCTTCGAGCCAAGCGGCTTGATGAGCGCGGAATTTCCGCTCGCCGCTAGAAATGCAGCTTCTATTTCCGTGCGCAACGCCATGGGCACCCCACCTGCATTGTCGAACATGTGCCGTTGTTCCAGCTGCCGGATATTCGTCCCGGACGAATTCCTGATGACCTCCCAGAAAAGTTTTACAAGACAAACATCCCACGGATTGTCAACGCCTATGACGACGGCGCTGAAAGGATCGCCCTTTTCCTTTACCTCGCGCTGAACTCTATCGGCGACCGCTTTCATGTTGTCAGAAACGAGATGTTCGCTGAACGATTCCTGTTTCAGCTTGTACCCGTACTGCAAAATCCGGATATCCTTCTCGTGTTCCTTCAGCCACTCGACGTATCGTTCCGCCTCCTCGCCGAATCCTTCCAGAAGGGTTTTCGAATACGCCTCGGGCGTGATAATCTGCGGGCGGTGCGCCTGCATGCGGCCCTCCCGAACACGAACCTGGTCCACTGAATCCATAAGTTCGCTCACAAGATGGTAATGGAGTACCGTCGAGCCAAAGGTTTCCAGGTGTTTAGCCGGCAGCATCAATATCTCCGTGTTGTCCACGGCATACCGGAAATCGAATGAACTTGGTTGATTCATAATCTTCAATGATTATCAAAAACCGCGGGCAAAACAAGATGTTTTAGGCTCAATCCGTATTCAACTCGATCGTGACGGGTCCATCATTCACGAGTTCGACGGCCATCGAGGCCCTGAATATCCCGGTTGACACGCTCGATTCGCCAAGCGCACTCCGTAGCGACTCAACATAAAGATTATACAGTTTCTCCGCCACATCGGGCTGGGCGGCCTCGATGAAACTCGGCCTGTTGCCTTTTTTTGTGTCCGCATAAAGCGTGAATTGCGAAACAGCCAGAATCTCGCCGCCAATTTCATGAATTGAGAGATTCATCTTGTCGTTCTGATCAGCGAAGACACGAAGGTTTACGGTTTTGTGGGCGAGTTGCCTGGCGTCTTCCTCGGTGTCGCCGATCTTCACGCCGAGCAGGACAACGAATCCACGGCCAATGCTGCCCGTGGTCTTTCCATCGATCGTAACGCTCCCGCGTGAAACTCTCTGAACGAGTGCCTTCATGCTGTGACTAATAAGACATGCCGTATGGAAAGAAAACGATAAAATCACCCACCTTGCAGAAGTCGGCTCGTAACGCCCGGTAACTTCTGGATTCAATCGCTGGAGTTCGATATTCTGGGTAAATCTCACTTTGATAAGGAGTTTGAAAAATGAAAAGTATTGAAGTTACCACAAGGACAAGGACGCAATTCGTGAATATTACGGGCAAGGTCGAGGCGGCGCTCCGCGATCTCGCAATCAAGGACGGCGTTGTGACTGTGTTCGTTCCCCACACAACCGCTGGAATCACCATAAACGAGAACGCCGATCCGGATGTCACCGCAGACATGGAGGCTGCGCTTGAGAGGATGGTTCCATGGGATGCCGGCTATCGACATTCCGAGGGCAACGCGGCAGCGCATCTGAAGGCGAGCATGATGGGTTCGTCGGTGAGCGTTATTGTCAAGGATGGCCGCCTTCAACTCGGCACCTGGCAGGCGATATACTTTTGTGAATTCGACGGCCCGCGAATCAGAAAGGTTCTTGTTCAGTAATCTGAGATCTGAGATTTCAAATCCCTTGCCACAAGCATTTCGCGTCAAGCTGTGGCCGCATCGAAATGTGTGGCCGAAATAATCTTCATATCGCGGCAAAAAAGGGCAACGAAGAAAGAGTTAAAACGGTTTGGTGAAGGATTCGGTTATCAGGTTGAAGTTGAAAAAGAATCAGAACAAACCTACTTCATTATATCATCTTTCACAGCTTCGGATTTCTTTTCGACTGTATGAAGAGTGCTCTTAGCTTGTTTCTCTATTTTGTCCAGTTTGTTCTGGTCGTGGGTACGCAAGTAGAAATATCCAGCACATGCAAGACCAGCCAGTACAATCAGGATGACAAGGAACGTCACAAAAGCAGACCCGCTTTTCCCTTTAAGAACTTTCTCGATATTTTGCATAATAATCCTTTCGATGGTTGAATCTTACAGGATTGCGTATGGTTGACAAGTTGAGAACGCTGTTGAAGATTCATAAACGATTTTCAATCAATCGAATCTACGGCTTCCACAACTTGGTTGGACGACCAGCAAAAGGCGAGTTGGTCTGCTGGAATGCCTGACGACCTGATCGCATTCGGAAATGATTCCAGTGGCAATCTCTTCTGTTTCAAGCGTCATATGCCGCAAGCAGTTCGTCAAGATGATCTCCCTGTATGGTTCTTCGATCACGACTTTGTGGATGTCTCCCAAGTTGCGGAGTCCTTTGATGGATGGTTACTTTCGTATCTAAAGTTATTGGATCAATGATCACCGGATATTGAACTTTATTAAGGTAGAAAACACATTCGCAAGGTTGGCTACTTTTTGAAATGTGTTGAATTGATGGTGGAGTGAAAGCAGGAAACGGAGCATATGCGCATCAGTTGGGCTACTGTGGTTGCGGCAGTTCTTGGGATTATCATCACATACCGATGGATCAGAACCCGACACCTGCTCTACCGGATGACGGAGAAGATGGATGAACTTCTCAAGCTGGAAGGCGTGGACACCCTCAATTTCTTCAAGCAACCAAAATTCCGGCGATTGCTCTCAATTACACAACTCGCGGTCAGGCTTCGACAGAGGATTGACATTCTGATGGAGCATAGGCAAAAGGCGCAAGAGCGCAAAGAATGAATAATAATTCTACGGCTGTAATTGGTTGTATTGCATCTGGACTGGTGTCGCTATTGCTCGTCATTTGCATGTGGGTCTTGAAACGTGAAGATTCGTTCTGGAAGAAATTTATATGGACGATCATTTTGTTTGTGCCTCTGCTCGGTTGGCTCTTCTATGCCGCCTTCTACAATCCACCGCCGATTCAGCCGGAAAACCTTCGAGCAAGATATTCGGGAAAAGATGGAAGAGGATCAATTCTGCTCTCGATCAAGACGAAACGGTTGGATGAAGAAGACCATGATTAACCTGAATAAATCCTTCTGAATTTGTCTCAACTCTTGACCACCCTGAAAACATCTCAAGCGGTGGGGTTCAGAATCATGGATAGCCCTCCGTTGTTCGACAAAGACCGTCGTGGATCGGATACGCCTCGACACCGGCGGCGATCGAAAGGTGAGGGTTGACGATTCGCTCCAGCAGATAAAGAGGAAATTACAGATATTCAGACTGGAAACTGCGCCTCTGCTTGACCACTACAGGCGGAAAGGAGTAAGGATATTGCCCATTAGAGTCGGATTAAACACGACCGCGAAAGACATGCTGGAAGCGGTTGATAAACAAGGATGGAAGTGACGAATGGCTATACACATAAACGGCGAGGCAATACCGGAAGCGGCAATTCAATATGAACTCGATCGCCTGGTGAAGTTTTATTCACGGTACATGTCGGCCCAGGCAATTCGCGAGCAAATGGACGCTCTCAAGACGAAAGCCAAAGACCAGGCCATCGGCGCGAAACTCCTTGTCAACGAATCGCGAAGACTGGACATCAAGGTTCCCCAAGCGGATATTGATGCGCGATTGCAGGCAATGGTGCAACGCGTTGGCGGGCAGGAAGCTTTTCTGACCCTCCTCAAAAAACAGGATATCACCGAAGATATCGTAAAAGACAGCATTGAACAGGGGCGGCGGGTTGACCTTCTTGTCGAAAAGCTCACCACCGGAATCTCCGATCCAACTGAGGAGGAAATGCGGGCCCATTTCAAGGAGCACGAGGACGAATATGTGAAGTCTGACCGGGCGCAGGTCCAGCATATCCTGATCAAACCCGAATCCAACGGCGAAGCCGACAAAGGTACTGCAAGATCGCGGTTGATGGAAGTGCGGCGCAGCATTGAGGAAGGCGCCAGCTTTGAGGACCAGGCTGCGGCCCATTCTCAATGTCCCAGCGGCAAGAAGACCGGCGGCAGTCTCGGCTGGATAAGCAAGGGCATGACCGCACCAGAACTGGATAGGGCCATCTTTTCCATGGAAATAGGTGAGCTGAGCGACGTTGTTGAGAGTCAGCTTGGGCTTCATATTCTCAAGAAAACGGCGCATGAAGAGGGCGGTAAAGCTGACTACGCCGAAGTGGCTGAAGACATTCGTGATTTCCTCAGGCACGCAAAACGGGGTATCGTCCTTTCCGATTACGTTGCCGAACTGAGGAAGAAAGCCGAAATTGAGGAAGAGTGCTGCTGTGATGAGCATTAAGCCGGAAATATCGCATGTCTTCCAACCGCGCCGACAGCTCGGTAAAACAGGGTTCATTGCGACACATCTCGGCATCGGCGATGTTGCGGATCGTGCTGTGCCGCTTGATCAGTGCGTGGCAACTGTCCGCCGCGCGCTCGATGCTGGATTGAATCTTATTGATACTGCTCCTTCATACGAAAATGGCTACAGCGAGGAGATAGTCGGCGAAGCGCTCAAAGGCCGGCGGGCCGGCCTTTTTGTGATGGACAAGGTTGATCATTTCGACAAGCCGGTGGCGCCGCAGGTGGAAGAAAGCCTCAAGCGCCTCCAAATGGATTCAACAGATGCGTTCATTTTTCATGGTGTATCAAAGGTGGAAGATTGGGCACGGCTGGCGGCGCCGGACGGTGGGATGGATGAGCTCGGCAATTGCGTTCGCGACGGCAAAACCCGCTTTCGTGGCATATCAAGCCATCACCCGGATGTTCTGAAGGAAGCAGTCGAGTCCGGGCTCTGCGATCTGGTCCTGTTTCCCGTTGGCCCGTTTGTGGACCGGCGTTATATTGAAGAGATCGTTCCTCTGGCGAAGTGGAAGGGTGTAGGCTCTATCGGCATGAAAACGTTTGGCGCCGGGAAGCTTCTTGGCGATACCGAGGGATATGGGCGGCCGTTGCAGGCCAGGCCGCGTGGAAAATTCAGTTCAGGCGGAAAGGACAATGACACCAAATCGGCCCTGCCCAGACTCACAGTCCGCGAGTGCGTTCATTATACCCTGACTCTCGATCCAGACGTGGCTCTCCTCGGAATGAGTTTCGCCAACGAACAGAACGCCGCATTTGAGGCGACTTTGGACTTCAAACCTCTGAACGCACGGCAACTGGACGACATCCGCCGACGCGCCGCGAAAGCTGTGGAGCACAAGGGCGCCTGCTGGTGGAACCCTGACCAGGGTTGATCCGATTTGGAAGCAATCGTGATTTCGTGGTTTGGCCTGGTTGTGCAATAAATTGTCCCTATTCGAAGCGCAACGCCACAAAGGACAATTTGCGTCCCATTCTTCAGGGAATGCCCTTGACGTTGACGCGTTCTCCTAGCACTATTCCTGGTTGTCTGGAAGGCGATGACTTTGGGTCCGAACAAGAGGCGGATGGATGTCGAAAATATACGAAGAACTGAGGCCGCTCGATCAGGATAATGCCCCCAAGTGGTTCCTGAAGGTCAGCGGCGAGCTGATTTACGGCCCTGTTCCCCTGTCAACCATCTGCGCCTGGGCTACCGAGGGGCGCATCACAGCCGGCAACGAAATATCCAGCGACAAAACAAACTGGATTCCAGCCGAAACTTTCCCCGACCTTAAGATGGAGTGGATTGTAAAGCTTAAGACTGGCAGAACCTACGGACCCTTCAATCTACTTGCGGCGCCACATCTGGTGAAAAGAGGCATCATCGAATCCACCGCCATCCTGCACAATCGAAATACCGACAAACAGATGCCTGTCGAGTCCCTGCTCAAGTTCGAGGAGAAGAAGCAGGGTGTTGGCGAGACGGCGGCAGCCGAGACGGACGAGCAGAAGCCCAAGTGGCAGGAGCGTTTTTATGAAGAAAGAAAGCTCCGGTTCCGGAAGGAAACGGATCTTTCGCAACTTGTTTCGGAACTCTCCGACGATGCGCAGACGAAGGCTGATTCCCTGGCAGTGCTGAAGGAGCAATTGGAAACCCAGAAGCGGGAGTGCCAGCTGCTCAAGGAGCAAAACCAGGAGAAAGAACAACAGCATAGACAGCTTCTCGTTGAGTTTGAGAAGAAGGCCGGCGCCGCAGTTGAACCGCTGGACAAAGCCCGGATCGAGATAGAGCAGGAAAAGCAACGCGCCAGAAATATCGAGGAGACCGCCAAACGTCGGGAAGCCGCGCTTCAATTGAAGATCTCCGAATATGAGAAGGCCTGCCAGAGCGCCGAAGAGAGCCTCGCCAATCTAAGGAAGGAACTGGCGCAGGAACGGCAGCGCGCCGATCAGGCTGTGTCTGGCGCGGCGGATGATCTCCACAACAGGATCGCCGAGCTTCAGCGGGATTCCGGGAGATCTTCAAAGCAACTCGAACTCGCGCGGCAGGAACTCCAGAAACAAAAGCAGGAATACGAATCGTTAAGGGGCTCAAGCGTCGCAAAGGAGAAAGAACTCGAGAAACGAATTGCCGAAACGCAAAAGCAAGCCCAGGAAGCCGCACAAAATCTGATTGATCTGAGAAAGCAGTTCGCGAACGAGCAATCTTCGCATGAGCAGACAAAGACGCTGATTTCGCACAAAGACCAGGCTCTGACCCAGCGTCTGGTCGCGTTGGAAAATGATCAGAAAGCCTCCACAGACGCACTCGAAAAAGCGAGGCGTGAAGCGCAGGACAAACATGACGGATACAAGGCACTGGCAAGACAGAGCCAGGAGAAGGAACAGCAACTTCTCAAAGATATGGCGAAACTCAAAACAGATTCCGAAGATCTCTCTTCAAAACTCTTACAACTGCAGGCTGAACGCGAGAAGGAGAAAGCCGGCCTGACGGCCCTTCAAGTCGAACTGGCAGGCAAAGAAGCGATTTTGCTGGACCGGATCGCCAAACTGGAAGACCAGACACAAAAGGTGGCGGCCTTGCTGGATGCTTCGCGCAGGGACCTGGAAGAACAAAAAGCAGCTTATAAGCAGCTCCAGGAATCCAGCGCCGAAAAAAAGAAGCAGCTTGAAACTCAGATTGCCGGGATACATGCGCAAGTCAAAGAAGACCTTGATCACATGGTCAATCTCAAGAAAGAAATCGCTCTCGAGAAAACCGCGCACGACAAGACGAGGGCGGAGATCGCCCTTAAGAAGGAAGAATACGAGTCCCTTCTCATGCTCAGCCGCGAAAGAGAACTCAAACTCCAGAACAATGTCGTTGAACTCCAGAAGAACTCCGAAGCCCTTACCCTGAAGTTGTCGCGTCTGCAGGAGGAACAGGAAAAGGAACAAGCCGTTCAAACGACGATACGGTTGGAGTTCACAGGCAAGGAGTCAAAACTGCTTGATCGAATTGCAAGCCTGGAGGCCGAGTCGCGCAAATCGGCAGAGTCGCTCGAAAGCACGCGGCAGGCGTTGGTGAAGCAGACGGAGAACTGCGCACGGCTCAAGGAATCGGAAACAGCCAGGAAAAAGGAATTCGAGAAAATTGCTGACGATTTGCAGAGGCAAACGATCGAAGCTTCGAGGAACCTCGAGGAACTCAAGGCGCAGCTCGAAGCGGTGACATCCGAACACGAGCACGCCAGCGCCAAAAACGCGAAGAACGAACAAGAGCTCAAACAGCGATTAGCCGCATTCGAAAAGGAAGCCAAGTTGTCGGCCGATCAGCTGACCAAGGCCGCACAGGAACTTGAACTGGAGCGGCAGCGGACAAGGAATGGCGAAGATGCCGGCAAACTGCGCGAAAGCGGGCTGCAAAAGAAGATCGCGGGACTCGAAAAGACCGTCGCCATCGCGCAGCAAACTCTTGATGCCTTGCGCAAGGAGCTCGATGCGGAACGAAAGCAGCGCGCAGATAGCGAGGCCAGAGAGGCGGAAACCGCAGACAAACTCCGCAAGCGAGTGGCCGATATCGAACTCAGTTCAGCTGGAGCCGCGAAGGAACTTGAAGTCGCGAGGCAGGCGTTCGAGAAACAGAAAGCTGACTATGAGTCGCTCAAACAAACCAGCTCCGCAAAAGAAACGGAACTCGGACTGCATATCGCCGACACACAGAAACAGGCGCAGGAAGCGTGGCTGAATCTGGCTGAACTGAGAAAACAATTGGAAGCTGAGAAGTCGGCTCACGAGCAAACCACGATTCAGAGCGCAAGGAAAATACAAGAACTTATCCAGCAAATGGCTGTCCTGGAAAAAGGACTCGAGTTTTCCGCGAGCCAGCTTAACAGGGTACGTCAAGACCTTGAGCAGGAGAGACAGCGCCGCAAAACTCTCGATGAGGCTATCGGGAAACGGGAGGGCGAACTCCAGGCGAAGATAGCCGAGATCGACAAAATGAGTAACGATCTCGATGCAGAGCAAAAGCGGCGCGTCGACAGCGAAGCGAAGCAAGTCGAGACGGCCGGGAAGCTGCAACAGCGGATTGCCGATATTGAACGCACATCCGAAGGCGCGGCAAAGGAACTTGAAACCGCGCGCGAAGCTCTCGAGAAGCAGAGGGACGAGAATAAAGTGCTCAAGAAAGCAGGCACTTCCAAGCAAGAGGAGCTTGAACGCCGAATCGCTGCCTTACAGAAACAGGCCGATGACGCTGCCAAGAATGTCGAAAAGCTCAACCGGAAACTGGAAGCGGAAAAGTCTGCACAGCTCCAAGTCACGACGCAGAGCTCAAAGAATGAACAGGAGCTCAAACAACGCCTGCTCGTGCTTGACAATGACGGCAAATCGTCGGCAGACCAACTTGTAAAAGCCAGACAGGAACTGGAGCAGGAAAAGCAGAGAAGTGCGGCCCTCGACGAAACCGGCAAGAAGCT
>CAZASC010000014.1:0-16966 GCA_964487695.1 uncultured Victivallales bacterium | reverse complement strand
AACTGGAGCAGGAAAAGCAGAGAAGTGCGGCCCTCGACGAAACCGGCAAGAAGCTCGTGGTCGAGCTCCAGAACAAAATAGCCGGGCTTGAGAAAGCATCGAAAGATGCAAATCAGAATCTTGAGAATGTTCGCAAGGAGCTGGATCAAGAGAAGCAACATGGCAAAGCTGTCGACGAGGCCGGTAAACGGCTCGAAGGTGAGTTCCGAGTCAAGATAGCCGACCTTGAAAACTCCGTGACAATATCGGAACAGCAATGCGCCACCCTCAAGGCTCAATTTCAATCTGAGCACAAGCGTCTGACCGAGAGCGAGGCAAGAGAGACTGAGACGGCCGGGAAGCTGCAACAGCGGATTGCCGATATTGAACGCACTTCCGAAGGCGCAGCAAAGGAACTTGAGAGCGCCCGCGAAGCATTTGATAAGCAGAAAGACGAAAACAAAGCACTCAAGAAAACAAGCGCTGCCAAGCAAGAGGAGCTTGAACGCCGAATCGCTGCCTTACAGAAACAGGCCGATGACGCTGCCAAGAATGTCGAAAAGCTCAACCGGAAACTGGAAGCGGAAAAGTCTGCACAGCTCCAAGTCACGACGCAGAGCTCAAAGAATGAACAGGAGCTCAAACAACGCCTGCTCGTGCTTGACAATGACGGCAAATCGTCGGCAGACCAACTTGTAAAAGCCAGACAGGAACTGGAGCAGGAAAAGCAGAGAAGTGCGGCCCTCGACGAAACCGGCAAGAAGCTAGGTGTCGAGCTCCAGAGCAAAATAGCAGGGCTTGAGAAAACATCGGACGTTGCAAATCAAAGCCTTGAGAACGTGCGCAAGGAGCTGGATCAGGAGAAGCAACGCGGCAAAACTGTCGAAGAAGCAAGCAAGCGGCGTGAAAGTGAGCTTCAGGGCAGGATCGCGGAACTCGAGAAGACGGCGCAAAGTTCTGAACAAAACCTGACCGCTCTTCGTAATGAACTGCAAATGGAGCGCAAGCGTCTGGCCGACAGCGAAGCGAAGCAAGTCGAGACGGCCGGTAAGCTGCAACAGCGGATCGCCGATATTGAACGCACATCCGAAGGCGCAGCAAAGGAACTTGAGAGAGCCCGCGAAGCATTTGATAAGCAGAAAGACGAAAACAAAGCACTCAAGAAAACAAGCGCTGCCAAGCAAGAGGAGCTTGAACGCCGAATCGCTGCCTTACAGAAACAGGCCGATGACGCTGCCAAGAATGTCGAAAAGCTCAACCGGAAACTGGAAGCGGAAAAGTCTGCACAGCTCCAAGTCACGACGCAGAGCTCAAAGAATGAACAGGAGCTCAAACAACGCCTGGCAGCGCTTGACGATAATGCCAAGTCATCCGCTGATCTGCTTGCGAAAGCAACGCAGGAACTTGAGCTGGAAAAGCAGAGAAGTGCAGCCCTTGACGAAACCGGCAAAAAACTCGTGGTCGAGCTCCAGAGCAAAATAGCCGGGCTTGAGAAAGCATCAAAGGATGCAAGTCAGTCTCTTGAAAATGTGCGCAAGGAGCTGGATCAGGAAAAGCAACGCGGCAAAACCCTGGAGGAAGCCGGTAAAGGGCGTGAAAGCGGGCTTCAAACCAGAATCGCTCAACTGGAAAAGGCGGCACAAAGTTCCGAACAGGAACTTGCCGCTCTTCGTAATGAACTGCAAGTGGAGCGCAAGCGTCTGGCCGAGAGCGAAGCGACGCAAGTCGAGACGGCCGGGAAGCTGCAACAGCGGATTGCCGATATTGAACGCACATCCGAAGGCGCAGCAAAGGAACTTGAAACGGCCCGTGTAGCCCTCGAGAAACAGAAGGACGAAACTCGAACCTTCAAGAAGGCGAGCGTCGCAAGGGAAGCAGATCTCAAGAAACATGCAGCCGCATTGCAGCAACAGAGTAATGACGCGGCGAAAGCGATTGAGAAGCTCAGCCAGCAACTGGAATCGGAGAAGTCAGCTCAGCTGCAAGTCACGATGCAGAGCACAAAGAGTGAACAGGAACTCAAACAACGGCTGGCCACACTTGAAAAGGACGCCACACTTTCGGCAGATCAGCTGGAAAACGTCAAACAGGAACTTGAACAGGAAAAACGCAACGTCAAGAGCATCGAAGAAGCCGGTAAGCGGCGTGAAAGCGAACTCCAGGCTAGAATCGCCGAGCTCGACAATGCCTCGAAAGCCGCAGCCCAGGAAGTTACGAGCATTCGCCGCGAGCTCGATACTGAGTGCAATCGCCGCGCCGAAGCCGAGGTTAGATCAAAGGAGACAGCCGAAAAGCTCCAACAGCGAATTTCCGATATCGAACGCGCCTCGGAAGAACGTGCCAGGGAAAAAGACTCAGCACTCCAGTCCCTCGAAAAGAAGAGAGAGGAATGCAAGTCTCTCAAGGAAGCGAGCGCCGCAAGAGAGAAAGAGATCCAGGAGCGAATTGCCGGGATGGAGAAACAGCTGGCGGACTCGGCTGCCGAACTCGAAGATCTGGAGCGGCAATTGGAGGCCGAATGGGCGGCCCACGCGGAAACGAAAAGCCGGCTCTCCGGGAAAGAACAGGAAGTCGAACAGCATGCCACGCTGCTCGAGAAGCAAAACAAACTCTCCTCCGAAGAGCTCGCTGCAGCGAAGGCGGAATACGAACAGGAAAAGCAGCGGGCCAGAAGCATCGAGGAGACAGGCAAGCGACTCGAGGCTGAACTCCAGACAAGACTTTCCGAACTTGAGCAAGCATCGAAGGTTGCCAATCAACATTTTGAAAACCTGCTCGAAGGGCTCGAACATGAGAAACAGCGAGGGAAAGCCCTCGATGAGGCCGGCAAACGGCGTGAAACCGAACTCCAGGCGAAGCTGGCCGACCTTGAAAAGGCGGCGGAGACCGCCGCACAGAATCTTGCAAGCGTCAATAGCGAGCTCACAACGGAGCGCAAGGACAGGGCAAACAGCGAGGCAAGAGAAGCGGAGACCGCTGACAGACTCAGCCAACGGGTGGCCGATATTCAGCGCACTTCGCGCGGCGCGGCAAAGGAACTTGAGGCAACGCGAGAATCACTCGACAAACAAAAAGACGAATACAGGTTGCTCAAGGAAGCCAGCGCCAGCAAGGAAGAAGATCTCAAGCGGCAGCTAGCTGCACTGCAAACACAATCCGATGACGCCGCGAAGAACATAGCGACGCTCAACCAGCAATTGGAAGGTGAGAAAACCTCGTCTCTGCTGCTTAAGACCGAGCGTGATCAGCGGGAGCAGATGTTGAGTGAGCGGCTGGCTGCCATGGAGAAAGACGCTAAAACGTCCGCCGATCAACTTGCAAAAGCCACGCAGGAACTTGAACAGGAGAAACAACGGGGCAAAGCCTTCGATGAGGCAGGCAAGAAACGTGAAGTCGAGGTCCAACTCAAGGTGACGGACTACGAGAAGTCATCGAAGGCCGCAAATCAGAATCTCGAGAACCTGCGCAAGGAACTTGAACAGGAGAAACAACGTGCCAACGTTCTGAAGGAGGCGGCGGAGCACCGCGAGAAAGAAGTGCACGCGAAGATCGCAGGAATCGAAAAGGCGGCCAGGATTTCCGAACAGACTTTCGCAAAAGTCAGCGGCGAACTCGAAACTGAGCGCAAGCTTCGATCCGAAAGCGAAACGGCACAAAACGAAATGGCGGTAAAGCTGCAACAGCGAATCGCCGATATCCAGAACGTATCGGAAGTGGCCGCAAAGGAAATGGAATCCACGAGAACAGCGCTTGAGAAACAACAGGAAGAATGCAGAACGCTCAAAGAATCGGGCGCCACAAAAGAAAAGGAACTCGGGAAGCGGATAGTCGAGATGGAGAAGCTGGCTGAGGAATCTGCCGCCGATCTGAGAGACCTCGAGCGGCAATTGGAGACTGAATGGGCGGCCCACGCGCAAAGCAGGAACGAGCTTTCCAGCAAGGAACAGGCGACAGGACAGAGGATTGCCGCGCTGGAGAAAGAGGCCGGCGAATCCGTGGCGGTTGTCGAAAAGACCAGGCTTCAAGTCGAAGAACAGAAGGCACTGTGCAAAGAATTGGCCGATGAGAAACAGCGGCTACTCAACGAGATTTCAAGGTTGGAGAAGAACGCCGGTTCTCTTTCCGCAAAACTTCTGGAGTTGGAGGAAGAGCGCAGCAAAGGCGGCGCCGTCAAGGCCGAGATTTCCGCAAAACAAAACAAGTTGCTTGAGCGAATCAAGAAACTCGAAGACGATGCGCAGAGCGCAACGAGCCTGCTGGAAAACGCCGAAAATGAATTGCAGAAGCGGGGAGCCGCATACAAGGAACTTAAGGAATCGGTCGCCAGGAAAGAGCGTGAACTCGAGGAACATGTCGCAAAGATACGGAAGCAGGCTGACGAAAGCGCGTGCAGACTTGAGGAATTCAAGGTCTTGCTCGAAGTCGAGAAATCCGCCCATGAACAGACCAAGTCAAGGAGCGGAAAGAACGAGGCGGAACTGGGGCAGCGCCTGGCTGAATTGGAAAAGGACGCCAATGCCTCGGCCGGCCAGCTTGCGATTGCGAGACGGGAACTTGAGCAGGAAAGAAAGCGGGCAAGATCACTCGATGAAACCGGCAAGAAGCACGACACCGAAATCCTTGCCAGCATCGCAGAATATGAAAAGGCGGCCAAGGCTGCCGGACAGGATATCGATGCCCTGCGAAAAGAGCTTGAGGCCGAACGACAGTTGAGAGTCACGATTGAATCAAGGGAGGCTGGCACAGCGGAGAACTTCCGCCTCCAGGTCGCCGAGTTGCAGAGGAGACTTGAGGCATCGGCATGGGAACTTGAGGCTTCCGGGACAAACCTGGAGCAACAAAAGAAGGATTACGAGGCGCTGAAGGATAACGGCTCCGCAAAAGAACAGGAGCTGTTGAAACGGATCGCCGAACTGCAAACACTTGTGGCCGACTCCGCATCCGATCTGGCAGACCTCGAACAGCAGATGGAAGCTGAGTGGGCAGCGCACGCGCAGACTCGCGTAATTGCGGCGCAAAAGGAACAGGAATTCAACCAACGGGTCTCGGAACTCGAGAACCAGTCGAAAGCATCCGCGGAGGCACTTGACAGAACCCGTCAGGAGCTTGAACAGGAGAAACGACGGCTGGCCATACAATCTGGAGACTTGACCGAATTGGAAAGCAAAGTCAGAACGGCATGGGAGAACATGGACAACCTTAATAAAGAATACGACCAGGTAAAACAGGAAAAGGGAGTTGTCGAGGAAGCCGGAAACAAGCGCGAGGCCGAACTGCGCGCGAAAATAGCGGAAACCGAGGCTGCACATCGAACAGCCGTCACATCGGCCGAGGACCTGAAGAAGGAATTGGCGCGCGAACGAGAACTCGGGACCGAAGTCACCGCCGGAGACGCGAAGACAGCGGAGACACCCGCCGCACCCATATGGCACTTGAAACTCGACGACGGCACAATCTACGGACCGGTTTCCCAATCCGACTTGTATGCCTGGGTGACAGATTGTCGTGTCGGTCCGGATCATGAGATCAGCAGGGACCGGCAGCAATGGGTAAAAGCAAAAGAGGTTGACGAGCTCAAGATGGAATGGATCGCGCCCCTGGTTGACGGCGTTGATTATGGCCCTCTGAACTTGCTCGCTGTATGTCACTTGATCGAAGACGGCGCGATAAATCGCGACGCGCCATGTCTGAACAAGATCACCAACGAGAAGCTGCCTGCCGAACAGCTTTTATCCCTGAGAATGTTACAAGCCACCGAAAAAGAGCGGGAAGAAAAGCTCACCGCGGAAACGATGAAGAAGAGCGGCCCGCCAGAAACCGGTCCGGCTGAGAAATCCGCAAAAGAGGAGGAATTGGAAAAAGAAATCGCCCGCTTGCAAAAGATCGCCGAGGATTCCGCATCACGCCTGAAGGAGCTTGAACGCCTGTTGGAGGAGGAACATAAGGCCCGCGAACAGGCAATGAATCTTGCGGCCCAGAAAGAGCAGACTTTCAGCGATCGCATTGCGGAACTCGAGATCAAGACAAAGGCGGCCGGAGAAGAACTTGAACGGGCGAGACATGAAGTCGAGAACAGCCGGATGACTACCGTCCCGCGCGAAAAGATCGCCGAATATGAAAATGCGGTCAGAGCGGCTTTGGAAAACCTGGAGAACATAAAGAGGGAACATGACCAGGCGAAGCAGCGTATTACAGAGCTTGAGGGTCAGGTCAAGGCATCGGCTGAAGAAACAGAAAAAGCCAGACAGGAATTGGAAAGCGAAAAACAGCGGCCTTCGATTCCACCCGAGAAACTTGCGGAGCTTGAAGAAGCATGGATCAAGCGCGAAGCCGAATTGCGTAAACTGGCAGAGGACTCGTCATCGGATTTGGAGGATTTGGAAAAACAGATCGAGACGGAATGGGCGGCCCATGCGGAAACCAGGAACCTGAGTCTGCGCAAAGAAGAAGAGCTTAAGCAGCAGATCGCCGAAATGCAGCACCAGACCAGAGAATCGCTGGAAACGCTGGAAAAGGCTAAAGAAGAGCTTCAACGTCAGGTCGAACGTGAGCATGCTACGCACGAACAGGCAATGAGTCTTGCCGTCCAGAAGGAGCAGACCCTTGCCAGTCGCATCGTAGAACTCGAGAGTCAGGTGAGGGTGGCCGGAGAAGAGCTTAAGCAGCAGATCGCCGAAATGCAGCACCAGGCCAGGGAATCGGTGCAAACGCTCGAAAAGGCTAAAGAAGAGCTTCAACGCCAGATCGAACGTGAGCATGCTACGCACGAACAGGCAATGAGTCTCGCCGTCCAGAAGGAGCAGACCCTTGCCAGTCGCATCGTAGAACTCGAGAGTCAGGTGAGGGTGGCCGGAGAAGAGCTTAAGCAGCAGATCGCCGAAATGCAGCACCAGGCCAGGGAATCGCTGGAAGTGTTGGAAAAGGCAAAAGAAGAGCTTCAGCACCAGGTCGAACGTGAGCATGCTGCGCACCAACAGGCAATGAGTCTCGCCGTCCAGAAGGAGCAGACCCTTGCCAGTCGCACCGTAGAACTCGAGAGCCAGGTGAGGGCGGCCGGGAAAGAGCTTGAACTGGTAAGGCGCGAACTGGAGCACACCCGTTCGTCCGTGATTTCCAGCGACAAAATTGCAGAGTACGAGAATGCTGCTGCGATGACTTCCGCGAATCTGGAAAATGTCAGGAAGGAATATGAGCTGGCGAAACGACGAATTCTCGACCTGGAAAGCCAGGGCAAGGCATCTACGGACGAAATCGAGAGAACGAGACAGGAGCTGGAGCTGCAGATCAAGAAAGCTGAAACGACTGTCCATGAGACCAAAACTTTTGTTGCCCAAAAGGAACAGGAATTGCATGAGCGTATCTCCGGGTTGGAGAGTGTGATCGCATCACACCAGGAAAGCATTGGCAAGCCGCAGCCGGATATGGAGAAACTCCGCGGCGAATACGAACGAACCCGGCAGAGACTTGCAGCGCTGGAAGAAGCAAGCGGGAAGCGGGAAGTCGAACTCGGCGCAAAAATAGCGGAAATGGAAAATTCGCTGAAGGCTGCAGAAAAAGCCGTTGAAGATATCCGGAATGAACTTCTGACCGAGCGTGCGCAGAAAGTGACAACTGAGCCGGCCAAATCCACACCAGATGAAATCGCAAAGCCTGCGCCAGAGCAGATGCCGACAGTTGACAGCCCGAAAGCTGAAGAAGTTCAGCTGCCAACCGAATGGTTTCTCAAGCTCGCAGATGGTTCCATCTATGGGCCGGTTTCGCAATCCGAACTATACAAATGGACCGCAGAATGCCGGATTGGGCCCGAGCATCAGGTCAGCCGCGACAAGCAGAAATGGGTCAAGGCACGGGAAGTCGAAGCGCTCCACATGGAATGGATGGTCCAGCTTGCCGATGGCACAAACTATGGCCCTCTGAATGCTCTCGCAATACGACAGCTGATCGGCGACGGCTCCGTCAAATCCGACGCCGTTTGCCTGAATCGCATAACAAGGGTGAGACAGTTGGCGCAGAAACTCGTGGACCCGGAATTTGTCGCTCAAAAACAAGCTACTGCAATTCAGGAAAGAGCCGCAGTTTCGAAGAAGCCTTCCGGCGGGCTGGAAATCCATATTTCAACGGCGACTGAATTGCCGAAGGACGAACAACGCGACCCGGTGCTGCCTCCGAACACGATCAGGAAACGCCTGCAGCAGGCCGCCGCTCCTCGTTCTTGACGGCTTCCCAGTGCGCATCCATTTCCGCCGGTGAGCAATCTTTAAGCTGTCGGCCTTCTTTCGCGACACGTTGCTCGACCTGTCGGAAGCGGGCGGCAAACCTGCTGGTCGCCATATCCAGGCATTCTTCGGCGTTTATTTCGTGGTGACGGCTCAAATTAACGACTGAAAACAACAGGTCGCCTATTTCATTTTTTATCTGCCCGGCGTCCCGTTCGGAAATGGCCTGCTTTATTTCTTCCAATTCCTCATCAACTTTAGCGATAACATCCTTGAGTTCAACCCAGTCGAAACCGACCCTGGCAGCGCGTGTTTGAACTTTATGCGCCCTCTGAAGTGATGGAAAATGACGCGGGATTCCATCCATCGCCGATTTCCGTTCAGCTTTCTTCTCCGCTGACTTTATTGCCTCCCAGTTCTTGAGAACATCCTTCGATCCAGCAACCTTCACATCGCCGAAGACGTGTGGATGTCTGCGAATCAGCTTTTCGGACAGGCCTTCGACAACGTCATCGAACGAGAATTCGCCTTTTTCCTTGCGAATTTCGGCCTGAAGCAGGACTTGCAACAGCAGATCGCCAAGTTCCTCTGCGTGGTGAGCGAGATCGTTCGAATCTATTGCGTCGAGGACTTCATAGCTCTCCTCGAGCAGGCATTGTTTGAGGGTTTGGAGGGTTTGCTCGCGGTCCCACGGACATCCGCCTTCGCCGCGAAGCTTGCTTACTATTTTGCGCAATCGTTCGATGCCGTTTTTGGCGTCGGTGTTCTGTGAATCGCTCATTTCTTTTCTGCGATGCGTTTGGAGGCGCGGATCGCGCAGAATTCCTTGCCGCACATGGAGCAATAATCGGATTCATCCGAACCGGAGCAGCGACCGGCTTCGTATCTCGCCTTGGCGGTTTCTCCGTCAATCGAGAGCTCAAACTGGCGTTTCCAGTCGAAATTCGCCCTCGCCCTGGACATTTCGAGGTCACGCTCTCTTGCGCCGGGCAGATTCCTGGCGGCATCGGCGGCGTGGGCGGCAATCCGGCTTGCCACGACTCCTTTTTTTACATCGTCCTCCGTCGGGAGACAGAGGTGTTCGGCTGGTGTGACGTAGCACAATAGTGATGCCCCGTAGTATGCCGCTGCCGTTGCGCCGATACAGGCAGTGATGTGATCGTAGCCCGGGGCGATGTCAGTGACAACAGGACCGAGCACGTAGAAGGGCGCATTGTCGCACAGTTCCTTTTCCTTCTCCATGTTCATCTGGATTTCGTTGAAAGGAACGTGGCCCGGACCTTCAACCATCACCTGTACTCCACGATCCCGACAGCGCTTCACGAGCTTTCCAAGAACGGCAAGCTCCGCGAACTGCGCCTCGTCGCTGGCATCCGCCATGCAGCCGGGCCGGAGTCCATCGCCAAGCGAGACCGTGATGTCGTGCTCAAAACAAACGTCCATGAGTTCATCCCATCGCGCATAGAGTGGATTTTCCTGCCGGTGAGTGACCATCCATTCGGCGAGGATTGCGCCGCCGCGGCTGACAATGCCCATCACGCGTTTCATGGCCGGCTCTATATGCTTCAGGAGCAGTCCGGCATGGAGCGTCATAAAGTCCACGCCCTGCCCGGCCTGCTCTTTGATGACCGTCATAAGGATTTCGGCGTCCAGCTTCTCGATGCTTCCGCCCGCCCTCCAGAAAGCTTCATATATGGGAACCGTCCCGAACGGCACGGAACAAGCAGCAAGCATGGCCTTGCGCTGGGATGCGACGTTCGGGCCTACGCTCAGGTCCATAACGCAATCCGCGCCGGCAGAGATCGCAGTGTTCAGCTTCCCTAGTTCTTCGTGTTGCGAAGAACGTTCCGTCGAAAATCCTATGTTCGCATTTATCTTGGTGCGGAAATCACGCCCGATAACTCCTGGAGCCAAACATGAATGCGCCGGATTGGCCGGGATCACGGCATGTCCGAGCGCCACCTGTTCGCGAACTTTCTCAGGCGTCACGTTTTCCTGACATGCCGCCGATAACATGGCTGGCGTCATTTTACCTTTGCGAGCTTCTGATAATTGAGTAGTCATGATCTTGCTGCTTTCCGGGTTTCTACGACAAGCTGAGGACTATAAACCTTTCGCAGGCAATCCGTCAATCGCGGCAATAGAGCAATTGTGGAATCTGCCATAGAATGTATCACGCGCCTGCCTCTAGCACTATAGAAGGCAGAGCATTGGCGTTCACTGCCGGGGTTGCATTCAGAGGCGATGGCGGCAGTCTGCCAACGCCGAATGCTCCGATATTTACCCAAATCTCCAGAACGGGCACTACCCGGTCCATTCGGGCAGATCTGCGAGGTATTCCCCACATACGCCTGAAATCCAGACGTAATTCTTGTCTATCTTCCGAGCGGCAACGGGAGATGTCATGCATGACACTACAATCGCGGCTATGAACATCAGGCAACCGACTGCGGCGAGCGCGCCTGATCCCAGTCCCGCCGCTGCAATGAACAGTCCCAGCATTCCGAGCCACGAGAACCACGCGAGGGCAATGCAGATCTTTCGCTTTCTTGCATGCGTGGGGCAAAGCCCGATTTCGATCTTTGCGCGCTTCCTGACAATTATGGCGACAATCGCATAGATGAGGATGCTGAGAATAATAAGAAGATAGATTGCCGAAGGGTGCCAATAAAGGTCACGCTTGAGCCGGAGTCCGTTTGCCGGCGCATTGCATTTGATGCACTTGTCCGGCAGTCTGGCGTCCTTGCCCATTATCAGCAGTTTCTTCTTGCGGGCAATGGTTGTGGTCGTTCCAGCGATGCCTTCATTCATCATCTGGATGTGACGCGGTTTACAGTTGAAACACACCACCGTACCGTCCAGAATTATAGTGTTCGTCTTCGGGAATTCGTTCCAACACACCTGGCAGCGCACGTTCCCTATCGTTGGCGGCATAACCTGTGAGAATTCAGGCATGGATGAACAGACGGCCCAGTCTTTGAGCCCGTCCCGCCAGACGAGAGTATCGGCTTTGATCGTGGCACTATCAACCAATTGCCGGAAGTCGGATTCAGAAAATGGCCCTTTTCGATTGCCGTTTTCAATGTAATACCAATTCATGATGCGCCCCCCCCTTTGTGGTTGTTCTCTGATCAAACCGACGACGCGGCAAACGCTGATACACGTTGCTGGAGAACAGTCTTGAAATCAAGCCGGATTTCGCGGCATGAGTGTGTGTTTGGTGGCTGATTGCGGATTGGGGTGCGTATGTGGGGCGGTAGTCCCGCTTTGTAGCTCTGCGATTCCGGCGGTGATGACTTCCGACTGGCTTCTGCGATTTTTTTTGTCCTATGTAATTCATAATCTTTTTTCATACACCTTGCGGATCGAACCTAGCGACAATCAGACCGTAGTAGAAAGCAGATGAGTATGCTGAACATTGTGGGGACGGAAAAAGGGGATGGTGCTGAGAGTTGACAATCCTGAATAGCTGAGTATCGTCAATGAAAAGTGGAGGCAATGGGCAGATATGGATGTCAAAGGTAAAGTTGTGCTTGTTACCGGAGCTTCTTTTGGAATAGGGCTTGAAACGGCGAGGCTCCTTGCAAAACAAGGTGCGAAACTGGCGCTTTCTGCAAGGTCAAAGGACAAGCTTGAGGCATTATCTGAAGAGCTTCACGGGTCAGTGGTATTCCCGGCCGATATGTCTGATGAAAAAGCTGTTAGGAATATGATCGGAAAAGTTATTGAGAAGTTTGGCGGCATAGATGTGCTTATTAATAATGCCGGGCGCGGGTATAACTGCTCTGTAGAATACACTGACGTTGAAGAGTACAGAAAACTGTTCGAGTTAAATGTAGTTGGCCCGCTTGTCGCAATGCAGGCTGTCATACCTGTTATGCGAAAGAGGCGGGGCGGGGCTATTGTAAACATAAGTTCCGGCACTACGCTTATGTATCTACCTGACTTGAGCGCTTATTCATCTACCAAAAGAGCGTTGAACGGATTGACTCTGACAGCGCGGGAAGAACTTGCGAAAGATAATATAGTTGTAAGCGTTGTTTATCCATATATTACGGCATCTGATTTTTATAAGAACATGATAAGAGGCAAGAATTGCGAGCCCGCCCTGGTGGAGGAGTTCACAAAGGGGCGCGCTCCGGCTGACACTTCGCAGTACGTTGCAGAACAAATATTGGAAGTAATAAAAAGCGGACAGCCCGAACAATTCGTCCATGAGTGGATGAAAAAAATGCGTTAAGCCCTGCCCAATTTTACTCAATCCAACTCTGATTTTCTCTCTCAGTCAACCGGCACTCCCACGAAAACTCCCACGGGACCGGTTTTTTCGGGCACGGAGGCGAAGACAACATGAGTCATAATATATTGACAGGCAATCTGTTATGACTGGTGGCGAGACCCGGGATCGAACCGGGGACACACGGATTTTCAGTCCGTTGCTCTACCTAGCTGAGCTATCTCGCCTCAGACTTGAGGAAATCACGTATAAATTGTTTGTACGCCGCTGTCAATAACGACTCATGGATATTGCACTGTCGCTGAAAGTAGTTGAACAGTATAGATTAACTTGAAACTATTCTTCCATGTCCGTTGCACAAGCAAATCCGAAAAGTATGTCGAGGCTTGGACTGATTTTTCGTTCGCTCAGATACCGCAATTTCCGGCTCTTCTTTATCGGACAGGGCATTTCCCTCATCGGCACATGGATGCAGATGATCGCCGGCGGCTGGCTGGCCTATGAACTTACGGCAGGCGAGTCCGAACGAACACGAGCTCTCTGGCTGGGTATTGTTGCATTCTCCGGAAGAATACCGACCTTCGTGTTCGCCCCGTTTGCGGGCGTGCTGGTGGATCGCTGGAACCGCTTCAGGCTCGTCATCATTACACAGGTATTCGCAATGTTCCAGGCAGCTTTGCTCGCAACTTTGACGTTGACCCATACAATCACCCTTGGATATTTGATTTTGCTCTCGCTTGTGCTGGGACTGATAAATGCGCTCGATGTGCCGGGCAGACAATCGTTCATGATCGAAATGGTTGACAACCGGGAGCATTTGAACAACGCCATTGCCCTCAACTCCTCGCTCGTCAACAGCGCCCGCATCATAGGACCGGCGATCGCCGGAATCCTTCTCAAAACCACCGGCGCAGGTTTTTGTTTCCTGCTCAATGCAGTCAGTTATATTCCAGTAATAACGGCATTGCTTGCGATGAAGGTCAAGCCTGTCGAACGCAAGCTTGCGACGGATCGCATTTTTTCGCAGCTTGCGGCCGGAGTGCGCTACGCATTCGGCTTTCCCCCTATCCGCAACATGCTTCTCCTGCTGGCGCTCGTGAGTCTGTCGGGCGCGTCCTACACTGTTCTGCTGCCAATCCTTGCCGAGCATGTCCTGCACCGCGGTTCGGGACTTTATGCGTTGCTTTTCGCCGCTGCCGGCGCCGGAGCACTGGCTGGTGCGTTGCTTCTTGCCATGCGTGAATCGGCTCGGGGCCTCTCGCTCTGGATTGCCGCAGCACCGGCGATTTTCGGAATCGGTCTTATAGCCCTCGGAGTATCCCGCTTTGTGTGGCTGTCGGTACTTGTCATGCCGGTGGTTGGATTTGGAATGCTTGTGCAGCTTGCATCCTGCAATACTGTGCTTCAAACACTTGTTGACGACAGCATGCGGGGCCGGGTGATGAGCCTCTATTCCATGGCTTTCATGGGAATGGTACCTTTGGGAAGCCTTCTATCCGGCTTTATGGCGCGCCTCGTCGGTTCGCCTGTGACTCTCATCTTGAACGGCGCCTGGTGCATCGTCGGCTCTCTGCTGTTCTTTGCGCAATTGAAGAAATTCCGCCGCTTGATCCACCCCATCTACGTGGAAAAGGGAATCATCCGTACTGCACCCGCAGATTGAGAGTCAACCTTTGTCGCTCTGCGTTGTGACAATCACCAACCGTAGCGTTTGAGCCCTTTTTCAATTACCTCAACCATCTTCTGTCCAATAAGGCAGGAATCCTGTGTTGATCTGCCGGTGATGAAAGGATGATCCACAATGACCGATGTTTCCTTCCCGAAATTGCCGATGTAGGCGCCGTCGGGGCCGGTTGCATCGCGCAAAATAGATTCAAGAGGATAAGGCGGTGGCCCCATATTGAAATCCACCCCAGCGAATTTCGTTCCGTCATGACAGTCATATTCCTTGCAGTGACCCGTGACGCGTTTGCCCCAGATGATGCTCTTTCGATTTTCAAGCTCGCGCGCAAATGCCAGGCATGCAACGCCGTAACCTTCCGCTCCAATCGGCAACCCCATGGAAAGAAACGCGAGAATGACATTATGAACACGCTGGTTGTTGGCGAGATCGACAAGCGCGCCATTTCCTCCGACTATCAAAAGCGCGTCGAACTTGGCGAGAACGTCGGCCCTGGCGCTCTCGCGTGCCTTGTAATAATTCTCGAGATCGGAAATCAAACTTGAGGAGCTGAAATAAGGCATCTCCGGCATGATTGCATGGATGCTTAGCGGATTATTCAGTCGTGGCGACTTGTCAATAGCCTTCACCTTGTCAGCCATGATCCTGGATGTGATGCTTCTTCCAAGCGGAGGGTCAATGTAGTTTGGGTCCATGCTTGCAGGCAGGGCAACGGGTCGTTTTCCCTTGGGCGTCGCAAACTTCACTTCGTAACTGGCTTTATCGAAACTTTCCAAGGGCCCGATGAGTTCTTCGCCCCAGAAGCCGTGTTCCGAAAGAATGATCAATACCCTTTTCTTTTTATTATTGATGTCCGCCATTTTTCCCCTCCTTAGTGACGTTCTCATTCCCGGCAAACACTCGCACGGTACACTATCCGCACATTTCGGCAATCGCCAATCTGTCTTCGCTCGTATTCCGTCAGTTACTGGATGGCCTCGATGTAGCCGCGTCTGATAAGACGCGGAACCGCGCCGTATCCGGCGCGGCTACGAAAAAGAGGCCACTCAGTAACTGAAGGGATACCTTCGCCACGATTATGAAAAGCGGTGAAAACGAACCGTTTCAAACGATAAATCCATATGCCGGGCTAGCGCTGGGCTTCTTCTTCCGTTGCCTGTTCCAAGGCTACAGCCTCATCCGCCGGACGTATATCGCGCAACGAGCCAAGCGCGAGCACCTGGGGCCAGAGGCGGGCGGTGCCGGCCACAGCTATTATCGCGCCCACACCGCCAAATACGACCGAGCAGACTGCTCCGGCAATCCGTGCCGACAACCCGGGAGCAGCCCAGCCAAACCCTGACGCCATGCCGCCGAACAGACGGGCCGTTGCCCCTGATTCGAATCCGCCCAGATCGTTGGACGTTACGATGAAGACATTATTGACCGCCGAAACGCGACCTCGCATGTGATTTGGCGTCAGCATTTGCACAAGGGTATGCCGGACAATGACGCTGATATTGTCACACGCTCCAATAAGAAACATCGCCGCCAACGACACTCCGAACCATGGCGAAAGGCCGAACAGCACTGTGGTCGCCCCAAAACCGGCGACGGCCCAAAGCATGGCACGCCCCGCATGTTTGAAAGGCGGACGATGTGCAATCGCCATTGCCATCGCGATTGCGCCGACCGCCTCCGCCGAGCGCAGCAATCCCAACCCGCGTCCACCCACATGCAGGATGTCCGTTGCGAAAAGAGGCAGCAAGTAGGTGGCTCCGCCGACAAGCACCGCCACCATATCGAGCGTGATGGTGGCGAGAATGATCTTGCTGTCCCTCACAAAGCGGATGCCCGCCAGCACGCTGCGCAGCGAGATGTCGCCCGCCTTTTCAATTTGGGGCAGCGCATGCAGCATAACGATCGGAACAATGCCGACGAGACGCAGCAACAATACCAGACCGAAAACAGGCGGAGTGTAATCGTGCCGGCCCAGCAGCAACCCTCCTATCGCCGGCCCGATCATGGTGCTTATCTGGAAAATGCTGGAATTCCAGACAGTGGCTGTGCTGAAGATTTCGACTGGGACCAGTTGGGGCAGAATCGCCGCTCGTGCCGGTGAACCCAGTGCCTGGCCAATGGCACCCAGCAGCAGGAACACATAGAACCAGGCGATCGGGGCATCGCGGTACGCCATCAAGGTCAATCCGGCTGTAGAGATGACACCCATCATCGTGGTTAAAATCAAAATCATCCGGCGATTGAACCGATCCGCCAATTGACCGCCCGCGATTCCCAGGAGAATGACCGGCAACGCCTTCACCAGTCCGATCCAACCCAGCGCCAGCGGATCTGCTGTTCTATCGTAGATGTGAATTCCTACGACCACGGTTTCGATTTGCCCGGCCATCATAATCGCCAGCCAGCTCATGGAAAACAGCCGGTATTCCCTGTACCGCCAAACTGCGTATGGATCATGGCCTGGTTGAGTTATTTTCATTTCGCGGCATACTATTTCCGGTATCTCAGTCGAGGTCAAGCACCCAACACGACGCATAAGCGATGAACCCATGGTCTTTCCTTTTGGCGCCATTTTGCAATTCGGTGCGGCGGGTCCTTCCTTTGCTTCATTTTGGCCATCCTGAGGAATCGGCGCGGCGGAGCGCGCCTCCCACACTGCTCTCCTTCCACACTGGCAGGAAGAAAACGAACGGAGTCCGCAACGTGGGAGGCGCGCTCCGCCGCGCCGATTCCCCGGGAAGGGGCTTGCACGTCCAATTCCTTCAAAACTTACCCGCCCAAAAAAGCACAGTGTGGTTACCTGGCCGCCTTGAGCATTGATTATTGAGTGTTGTGTATTGAATATTTCCCTGC
>CAZASC010000013.1:1980-61880 GCA_964487695.1 uncultured Victivallales bacterium | reverse complement strand
GTGAAGCCACCCTCCATCAATTCTTTCTTGGTCATCATCATCTCCTTGCAGAACGTTCACCTTGAAGATTCAGAGCTGTTAGCGACGATATCTTCCGAGGTGTGTCGTCTATATCAGTTCCAGAAAATCGTCAACGGCGAGACGGGCTTGTTTCAGAATGTGGGAGAGTGTCGAGCGCTTGATAGGACGATGTGCCGGTACGGTAAGCTTGAGCGTCTCAGATGGAGTGTGCTTCTGAAGACGGATATGGCTGCCCTTTTGACGAACCACAACCCAGCCGTCTCGTTGCAGGGCACGAATGATCCGATCGTAAGGCAAACTTGGAACTTTGCTCATACTGCCATTTCAAGTTGCTCCGCACCAAGAATACCGGCCGTATCATCATCTACCGGATCAAGGTATAGATCAATAGCCTCGCGAATGTTCGTCAGTGCCTCATCCCTGGTATCGCCTTCGCTGATGCATCCAGGCAAAGAAGGCACGATGGCGGTGAAGCCACCTTCGTCGCTTGCTTCAAGAATAACTTTCAAGTTCACTTATCACCTCCGCCCACTACTGTACCCCGCTGCGTCTCCGTATTCAATCTTTTTAGAGCCGAGGCTTGGTTGAACTCTTATTCCTTCTTCTTGGTGTCGATTCGGATAATATCCTGGCCGACGTGATAAACCCTGACATAC
Organism: uncultured Victivallales bacterium; assembly: GCA_964487695.1. Lineage (GTDB taxonomy): Bacteria > Verrucomicrobiota > Kiritimatiellia > UBA8416 > CAZASC01 > CAZASC01. Next base: position 61,203 of record CAZASC010000013.1, on the reverse strand, counting down.
GCACCATCCCGGAGACACCCGTCGTGGGCTATCGTCTTGTGGTAAGCATGGGTGGAGACAAAGTAGTTAATCTCGAATTGCGCATTGCTTACTGACACGAGATCGCCGGGAGCATGGCCGGTGACGGGTTGTTCCCGGAGCACCCGAACGGGACCTTCAGCTATTTCATACCGTCCCGAATGATATGCGGTAAGGAGGTCGTCTTGTTCGTGATCAGCATGAAGAAGCCAGGGGATGTGGAAGGATAGCCAGAAGACAGCCCAGATTGATAGAAACACGACGGTGTATAGCCTTGGCTTCCGCAATGGGGTCTGCCGCCGCTTCACGTACAGCACAATTGAGCCGATCGCCAAGGCAAGGACCACAAACCCTACTGCCAAGCGAAGGTAGATTTCCATTTGGATTCCACTTGTGCATGCCGCGATTTCAAAAACTGTGTTGTATTCGTTCATTGTCTCTGGCCAACGTTGCGCAGCATGTTCGCGAGCTTGCGAGCGTAACATGGCTGCGTTAGGCCAAAATCTCGTGGGCTGCCAGTCCTATCAAAGCGCATAAGTTCGCCGTCAGGCTGATCAATTGGCTGATCCAAACAAATCTTATCACCATCATGGCCAACATCCAGTATGGCATTAATAATCTCACCGGAGGGTGCATTCGTAATCTGAAGCGCAATCTTCCATACCTCCGCTCGATGAACGATGCTCCAAGATCCAGGCCCGCTAAACAATGCAATCTTAAACTCGGGAGTAGCTGGAAATCCTTGCGCCAAAATAGTGCCGTCTTGCCGGATGGTGAGGATGCCGTCATTGATAGTGATGGTGTTGGTGTAGGCTGCTTGGACCGAATGGCGAGACTCTGCTGCAAGAGACCATGTCCCCACGATGTCTCGAACTTCTGGTTCCTGCCGTGAATAATTTTTATCTGTGCAGCCTGAAAGCACAAAAACGACCAAATAAAGAGCTACAGCAGCGCATCTCGGTGAAAGTTGAAATTGCATATAATATTTTGGCCTAACAATGTTATTCTACCTTTTTCGTACTTTCACGGGTTCAGAACATCAAGTCAAACCGTTTCGCACCCGTTTGCAGCCAATTTCTCGAGTTACCGGGAAACTAAAGGTAATCTCTTTCTTGTGTTCCTTACTTTTGTGGTGATAGACGGTTTTCGTCTTTCCACATGTAGAAGATAACCGCACGCTTTCATACTGAACTTCTCGCTATGGACAGCCCTATAACAGTCGGCGCAGATCTTCAACACGCCAGCCGTTTTGCTGTTGTTCGATGCACTGACTCAGGCTATATTCAGGCGCTCATGAAGTATGCGGCAATTATTCTCGTGTGTATCGTAGTGGCTGGTGCGATGACGGTAGTGCTCCATTTCTTCTTCCGCCGCCTCAACGAAATAGAGGTGCAAAGATGGGGCGACAAAGCCAAGGCAGACACGCAGGAATCATTGAGCGGCGCCATTTCGAAACTGTTTAGAATCCGAAGGAAGAAATAAGAGGTTTCAGTGATCAGTGTTCAGGAATGCGGACTTGTTTCGGAAGCGATGCCTTCCTTTCTGAATACCGACCACTGAACACTGAAACCTGAACACCGAAACCTCTGCGGAGAGTGAGACGTGCCAACGGAAACGATTAGAACCAGATTGGTTCAGATGGAGGTCTTTCCCGGCCGCCCCAGCGAAAACACCGCCAAAATAGTGAGCCACATCAAGGATGCGCGGACCGACGGCGTCAAGCTCGTCATCTTCCCTGAAATGGCCGTCCCCGGCTACCTGATCGGCGACGAATGGGAACACGAGGCGTTTCTCAGGGAATGCGAGGATTGCGGCAGGGAGATTTGCGCTGCTTCCAAAGACCTGATCGTCATATTCGGCAACGTCGGACTGGATTGGCATAAGCGCAACGAGGATGGTCGCGTCCGAAAGTACAACGCATTGTTCGTAGCCGAGGATGGTCGTTGCGACGGCCCAATTAACGGGCCTTATAACTTCGTAATCAAGACTCTCCATCCCAACTACAGGGAATTCGATGACAGCCGTCATTTCTTCGATCTGCGCAAACTTGCTCTGGAGCAACGCCGACCGCTTGAAGACCTCGTGTCGCCAGTCAAGACCTCCGCAGGTTTGCTTGCCTGCGCAGTGTGCGAGGACGCATGGGACGCCGACTATTCGTTCTCGCCATTCGACACGTTGTCAAAACACGACGCCCGGATGTTTATCAACATCAGTTCATCGCCGTTCACGATGAATAAGAATCACAAGAGAAACAGACTGTTTTCCGCTCATGCTGCCAGGCTAAGGCGTCCGCTCGTTTTCGCTAACAACGTGGGCATTCAAAATAACGGTAAGACGGTGTTCACATTCGACGGCTCCTCCTGCATCTATGACTGCCACGGCAATCAGGCATCCTGCGGCGGGGCATTCGAGGAGACATACGCAACCTTCGATATTCCGTTGGCCGATGCCGCGCGGTTCGGTGAACCGATAGATCTTACCGAGGATGCAACCACCAAACTCTACGATGCGATCGTTTACGGTACGCGCAAGTTCATGGCGCAATGTGGTGTGAAGAGAGTTACGGTTGGCGTATCTGGCGGAATAGATTCCGCTGTTGTCGCCTCCATTTACAGGCAGATTCTCGAGCCGGAAAATCTTCTGCTGGTCAATATGCCAAGCAAGTTCAATTCCTCCAGCACACGCCATCTTGCGGCAGAATTGGCATCTAATCTCGGCGCTTTCTATGCAGAAATCCCAATCCAGAAAAGTGTGGACCTTACGAGACGGCAAATTGATCAACTGGTTGTCAAGGCCTCCGGAAGCGGCTTTGAACAAAAACTAGAGCTCAGCAGTTTTATGATGGAAAATGTGCAGGCGCGTGATCGTTCGGCGAGAGTGCTGGCCTCCATATCGGCGGCATTTGGCGGTGTCTTCACATGCAACGCCAATAAATCGGAGGCAACTGTTGGATACAGCACTTTGTATGGAGATCTTGCCGGTTACTTCGCGAACATCGCCGATGTATGGAAGACCGAAATCTACGAGCTGGCCAGGCATATCAACGAGAATGTCTGCAATAGACAAGTGATTCCGCAGGGCAGCATGGACATCGTTCCGTCCGCTGAATTGAGCGAAACTCAGAACGTTGATGAAGGCAACGGTGATCCGCTCGTCTATCCATATCACGATTGCCTGTTCAAAAGCTGGGTCGAGTGGTGGGACAGGGCGACACCGGAGGAGATACTAGGCTGGCACGCCGAAGGAAAGCTCGAGACAAAACTGGGTTACAAAGCGAGGATCAGGGATATATTTAAGGACGATTCGGCATTCATTGCCGATTTGGAACGCTGGTGGGGACAATATCAGGGAATGGGCCTTGCAAAGCGGATACAATCGCCGCCGGTACTGGCCGTCAAGCGTCGTGCTTTTGGATTCGATCATCGCGAATCCCAGATGGGTGTCAGGTACACACGAAAGTACAACGAACTCAGAAACAGGCTATTAGACAAGCATTGTTGACGGGCTATTCCGTCAAAGATACTCTTAGTTATTAATCAGTAGTTTGCACTGGAACAATGGAGGTGGTTACAATGAATCTTTGGATTGGTGAATGTTTGAGAATTTTCAGAATTATTCTTGGCAACCCAGCTTCTGATGTGGAGTTGTGGGTTCTCACGGGTTTAGGCGCAATATCGCTGATATTAACAATCTATAAAATTGGCGACCTGTTGGGCGCTCATCAGGCAAGTAAGGCCCGTGCCACAATCATTATGATCATCAGTGTCGCAGCAATGCTTGCGGCGGTTGCGGCCATCAATTTCTACGTGGCACCAAGGCTGACACACCATCATGATATTCGCAGGTATCTGCCAATAGCCGCAGCAGTGGCCGTATTGTTTGTGGTTTCAACGCCGCTGATGTGTGTTATACAAAGGACTTCCTATTTCTCAGGACTCTTCTCGCTTTTGTTGTCTGCCGCAGTTGCCGCAGTGGTTATAGCCTTGGGCTCAACTGCATTCAATGCCATCAGTACCGGCAGCAAAGATCTGAACAAACAAAAAGACCGCAAAGAAACAATCAACAAACTCATTGAATAGAATCGCGACACCTTCGTTCGCTTTCATTCATCAACATGATGCGATTTGCCGCCAGGCACGTTCTCGCGCACACGTTTGATGCCAGTTGATCGCCCTGTTGCCGGATCAACATCCACTATTATGCCCTCTAAAATCACATCCTGGGTTGCAACAACGAATTTATCGGGCATCCCGCTGAGAAATCTCGCCGTTATTGACGCAAGATCCCTGCCAATGGCGGAATCTCGCGAACCGGTCATTCCAAGATCGGTGATGTATGCCGTGCCCTTGGGAAGAACCCTGTCATCGCTGGTCTGAATGTGTGTATGTGTGCCCACAACGCAACTGACTCGACCGTCCAGATACCGTCCAAGAACATTCTTCTCAGATGTTGCCTCGGCATGAATGTCAACCAGCACAATCTTCCCAAGTCCTGATTCTTTCCGAAGAATCTCGTCGCTCTTTCTGAAAGGACAATCAGCCGGCGGCATAAAGACACGGCCAATGAGATTGATGACGGTGACACGGCCTTGATCGGTATCAATCGTCACGTAGCCGCGTCCTGGACAGCCCGGCGCAAAATTGGCTGGCCGAATGACACGCTGCTCTCTATCCAGATACGTTTGAAATCCCTTCTGGTCCCATGTGTGGTCACCGAGAGTGATAACATCGGCTCCAGCGGCAAGAATCTCGTCTGCCAACACGGCAGTCAGCCCCCTTCCGCCAGCGGAATTCTCCGCGTTGACAACAACCAGATCGACGGCGCCTTCCTGTTTGAACCTGGCGACAACCTGCGCAAAAGCCATTCTACCAGGCGAGCCAACAAGATCTCCAACCATGAGGATTTTCAATAGCGCACTTCCTTCCTATCTTGCATACTCGACACATCTTGTTTCGCGGATAACGGTAACCCTGATCTGGCCTGGATACTGCAGGTCATTCTCGATCTTCTTGCAGATGTTCCTGCCGAGGACAGCGGCTTCATTATCGTCAATCTTATCTGGCTGAACGATCACCCTCACTTCCCTGCCCGCCTGTATCGCATAGCTCTTCTGTACCCCCTCGAAGCCATTTGCAATGGCCTCCAGTTTTTCCAGTCTCTTGACGTATATCTCCGTCGTCTCGGAACGCGCTCCTACGCGCGCGCTGGAAATAGCGTCAGCCGCAGATGCTATGATCGCATATAGGCTTTCCGCCTGCACCTCTTCGTGATGAGCTGCCACAGCATTTATAACTACTTGCGCTTCGCCATACCTCTTCAGTAAACCAGCGCCAATAACGGCGTGTCCACCTTCAACCTCATGATCCACGGCCTTGCCAATGTCGTGCAGCAGTCCAATACGCTTGGCAATCGCAGGATCAAGATTCAACTCGCCAGCGATGATCCCCATGAGGTGCGCCACTTCAATGCTGTGTTGAAGAACGTTCTGGCTGTAACTGGTCCGAAATTTGAGCCTTCCGAGCATGCTCAGTAATTCGGGAGCCATTCCTTGAGCACCCACGGTGTACGCCGCCTCCTCGCCCGCCAGCCTGATGGTCTCGTTCATATTCTCCTGCACCTTTGCGACAATTTCCTCGATTCGCGCAGGATGAATACGCCCGTCCGCAATGAGATGTTCCAGCGATTTTCTGGCTATCTCGCGCCTCACGGGGTCAAAACCCGATATCACAACGGAATCCGGCGTATCGTCTATCAGAATGTTGATACCCGTGGCAGCTTCCAGCGCGCGAATGTTCCTGCCGTCGCGTCCTATTATCCGCCCTTTCATATCATCACCAGGCAGCGTTACAGTTGTCGTCATAAGCTCACTGGCGTGCGAGAGCGCATATCTCTGCACTGCAAGGGCGACTATCTTCTGGGCTTCGCGCTGGGCGGTTTCTTTCGCTTCCTCCTGAAGCCGGCGAAGCAACCCTCCCATTTCACCATGTACCTCTTTTTCGACGCGGGACAGCAACAGCTTCTTTGCTTCTTCCTGGTTCATCTTCGCTACCTGTTGAAGCTTCTCCCGCTCCTCAATCGTCACTTTCTCCAATTGCGCGCGATCAGCCTTCAACGCCCCAAGTTGTTGCTCAACCTCGATGGTCTTGCTTTCAAGCGTTTGCTCCTTCTTCTCTATCATGGAAACTTTACGATCCAGATTTGCTTCTCTTTGGAATATTCGCTCTTCAAGCGCGGCTATTTCCTTCTTCTGCGATTTTGTCGAAGTTTCGAAATCCTCCCTCGCTTTGAGAGCCTCTGCTTTGACCTTTATTTCGCTCTCCTTCAGAAGAGTCTCAGCCTCACGCTTCGCGTCTTTCAAGGTCTGTTTAGCTTGTTTCTCAATGGAATCAACGCTTCGAGTCATCATCATATGACGAATGAAGTAACCGGCGCCCCCGCCCATGAGCAGGCCGATAATCACTCCAATGACAGTTTGCATTTCAGTCCGCCTTTCATATCAAACAGCGATCTCATCGCTTCTAACCACTTTTTTTTCCGTTACTATTATGTCCATTCGAACATCGTGCGTGCCCATTGGAACATTTTTCAGAACCTGAAAATCGAAAGCCATACCAACTTTGCAGCAACTCAACTTTGACTTTGATGTTCCAAGTATTCTGTCGTAATGCCCACCGCCATGCCCCAGCCTTCCGCCCGAGGGATCGAAGGCCAGTCCCGGCGCGATAATTAAATCTATCTTTTCAACTCCGACCCATTCCAGTCGGGCTGGTTCCCATATTTTCCACCATCCTTCAATCACGGGCATGTCCTTGCAAGTCTTCGAAAGTCTGTATTTGCGGGTTTTCCTACAATAAGCCGGCACACAAACCGTCTTCCCCTCTTTCCAGCATCTTTCCAGTATGCGATCGGTCTTGACCTCGTGTTCCATGGCCAGATAACAGCAAATGATCTTCGCCTTCGCGAATTCAGGAAGTTCCGCCACCTGCCTCTGTATCGCGAGGCTTTTCTGCTCGACCCAAACAGCATCGAGTTCATTCCGTTTTGCCCTGATGAATCGGCGGATATCTTCCTTGCCCATGGTTTCTTTTTCAATTTTTCCTGACATTCTGATCCTCCTTCCCGCTACATTGCCTTCGTGCGGGATCCCATGCTGCCATCCGTTTGCCGATTATCGCCTCGTATCCCTGTTCTGTCGGATTGTAATACAGGGTGGTTGTGGGCACGTATTCCTGATTCACAAAATGGCCCTGGTAGTCGTGCGGATAAACATATTGATCGTCTTTCTTTTCAGCATCATCCCCAGCCGTGCGAAGCTTGACATTCTTCAGGCGTTCCGGCACTTCCAGTACACGTCCGTTCTTGACGTCTTCAAGCGCTTTATCCACCGCAAGGTAGGCGGCATTGCTCTTGGGCGCCGTCGCAAGGTATGTTGTGGCCTGCGCGAGAATGATTCTTGCCTCGGGCATCCCAACGAACTCCACAGCCTCCATCGCAGCCACTGCAAGTGTAAGTCCACGGGGATCGGCGTTGCCGATATCTTCTGATGCAAGAATTACAAGACGGCGCACGATAAATCTCGGGTCCTCACCGGCGTACAACATTTTCGCCAGCCAATAGACCGCAGCGTGAGGATCGGAACCGCGTACACTCTTGATAAAAGCCGAGATCGTGTCGTAATGCCCGTCTTCGTCATGATCGTAGTTGACGGTCTTTTTCTGAATGGAATCTTCCACGATCGCCATATTCAGCAATTTTGCACCATCCGGCCCACGGTCAGTGCTCAGAGCGGCAATCTCCAGGGCGTTCAGTGCGCGCCGCGCGTCGCCTTCGCATACACGGGCGAGATGTCTGACCGCATCCTCATCCATCCTCACGTTGAGAGACGCCAGCCCGCGCTCATCAATTAGCGCACTGCGAAGCAAAGTCGCAATCGCATCTTCGGAAAGCGGATCCAACTCAAATACGAGTGAACGCGATGTGAGCGGACTGTTTATGAAGAACATGGGATTGTGCGTCGTGGCCCCGACAAGGGTAACGGTACCATCTTCGACGTACGGCAGAAGTACATCCTGCTGCGCCTTGTTGAACCTGTGAATTTCGTCAACGAACAGAATGGTGCCGCGAAATTGACTGCCGTCCTGTTCCAAGCCTGCCGCATTGTCCCTGCGATTGCGGGAGCGCTCGAGAATATCCCGCAAAATTGCCACATTCGCAACAACTCCGCTTGTGCGCTCGAACATTCGTTTTGTGACCCTGGCAATCACCTCTGCCAGCGAAGTCTTACCGCAGCCGGCGGGGCCATAGAGGATGATGCTGTTCAGGCGATCCGCCTCAATGGCGCGTCTCAGGAGTTTTCCGGGTCCAAGGATTTTATCCTGACCGACAATCTCCTCAAGGGAGCGGGGGCGCATCCTCGCGGCAAGCGGCATGTTGGCGCTCTTTGTGTCTTCGGACGTTTTTTCGAACAGATCCGCGCTACGGCTCATAAAAAAAACACCCCGCCATGTCGTAAAGGCAGTAATCTCTGAACCTGGCACGAACGAAGTGGGCACTCTAGCATCCGGCTTCCAGTTCCTCACGAGGAGGTGTCTGGGCCCCGAAAGCATTCGAGCTCCCGTAAGAAACGCTTATTGGGTCAGAAAATTTTGCCTGTCTGCGAACAAGGCAGGGTATCTCTTTTTCCACGGGACGACTGCGCGTCTGTCCTCAAAAAAAGAAAAATCAAACGACTCATCACTTCGACACAAGAAAAGCGGGCCACGGAACCGTTCCGCGGTCTGCTTCTTTGCACCAAACAGCATAAACCTGAATGCCACCGGCAGTATCATTACCATTGCCGACAGCATCAGAAGCATATCTCTCAAACAAATACTCATGGGTTGTTCAATACCCTACTGTGTTCGCATTAACGTTAGTAATTATCAATTCTCTCTAATTTCCGCTTTTAACTCATTTTTCAACGCGTCCTTGATGGCATTGTGATACCTGTTGGCATCTTCGTCAGTCAAGGTACGGTTAAGATCACAATACACGAGCGAGTAAGCAAGACTTTTTCGCCCCACTCCAATCGCATCGCCAGTAAATATATCAAATAGCTTAGTCTCAGTCAACTCTCCCGGAGCGCTCCTCCGTATGACATGAAGGATATCTTCGTGGGTGATTTCTTTTGCGACAATGATCGCGACATCCCTGGCAATTGACGGGTAAACAGGTGCCGGTTTCAGGGCTGGAGCCGCTGCAAATCTGCTCAACAGCGGATCGAGCGCTAGTTCCACCACAGCCACAGGCTCCGTCATGCGCCATTCTTTGCGAATCGGCTCGGCGACGAGTCCCATAATGCCGCACTGCTGGCCACCAACCGATATCGAAACGCAACCACCTTCTTCGAAATATGACGCCCTGCACGGAGCTGATTCAACCCCGTTGAGATGCTGCGCACGATGCAGTGCCTCCACAATTCCTTTTGCCCAGAGAAACATCTCATCACGTTTGAGCCCGCGCCTAGAATCCAGACTGGAGCGTCCGACTTTTCCCAGCAAACCTATACTCAAGCGGTCTTCCTCGCGGATCTTGCCATCTGGCCCCTTGAGAAACACCTTCCCTATCTCAAAAAAAGATACTTCGGCAATCTGATGAAAAAGATTGCGGCCAAGCCATTCGACCATCTGCGGAATCAGCGAATCGCGCATTATCGCGTAATCCGCGCTTACCGGATTCGGCAGCGCTACACGACGTCCCACATCTTGAGGTGAAAAAATGTTCAGAAGCCTCTCGGAAACGAAACTGTAGTTCATTGTCTCGGAAAGTCCGAGGCCGACAAGACTGGTTCGCAGCGCAATAATTGCCCTTGTCCTGGAATCATCGGCATCCGGGATAACGCTGGCAGGCGGCGGCACAGCGGGAATTTGATCGAGCCCGTTAATACGGGCAACTTCTTCTATCAGATCGGCCTCGATCATCAGATCCGGACGAAAACTTGGCGCAGCGATTGTGCAACTCGAATCGTCGAGCTTTACAACTGGAATCTGGAGAGATTCAAAAATGGAAACAACCCTGCCTGCCGGAACGCTGACACCCAACAAATCGTTCACCCGCTGGAATCGGCAGGCGATATTTCGCTCCTGCAATTTCTTCGGGAATACATCTATTGAGCCAGCTGCCGCCGTGCCACCGCAATACTGCACGATCAGCGATGCGGCCCGCCTGCTTGCCCAGTCTACGCCACGGATATCAACGCTGCGCTCAAAGCGATACGACGATTCCGTTGTAAACCCCAACTTTGAAGAAGTCTGCCTGATGCTGCGCGGATCGAACGCCGCGCTTTCGAGCAAAACCGTGCCAGTATTGTCCTGTATCTCGCTGCCGGCCCCGCCCATTACGCCGGCCAGCGCGATCGGGCGCGCGGCATCGGCGATGAGGAGCATTTCTGGCGTTATGTTCCGTTCGATTCCATCGAGCGTCGCCATGGTTTCACCAAGTTTCGCCCGGCGCACCACGATTTCGTGATTCGCCAGCAGGCTGTAATCAAACGCATGCAGAGGCTGACCGCACTCGAGCATCACATAGTTGGTTATGTCCACAATGTTGGAAATAGGTCTCACGCCGGAAAGCATCAAACGCTTCTGCATCCACACCGGACTCGCGCCCGTCTTTACTCCCGATATCACACGCGCCGTGTAACGCGGACAACCGACGCTGTCCTCAACCGTGACTTTCGCCAGCTTTTCGATCTGCTCGCCTTTCTCCGGAAACTCCACAGACGGAAACTTGAGCTTCGTTCCGAAAAGGGCGGCAAGCTCCCTGGCTATACCGATAATGCACAGACAATCCGGGCGGTTCCATGTCACTTCGAGTTCGAGCACTATTTCCTCTGTTTTTACAGCCTTGGAGAAAGGCGTCCCGACCGCGAGACTGCGATCAAGCAACATGATTCCGGAATGATCTTCGGATATTTGAAGTTCGTCTTCGGCGCAGAGCATCCCGCAAGACAGTTCGCCCCTGACTTTTCGTTCGCTTATCTTGAGACCGTTCGGCAAGACCGCGCCAACTCTCGCGAACGGTGCTTTGTCGCCAACTGCGAAGTTATGGGCGCCGCAGACAACTTTTTGCTCACCTGCTCCGTCATTAACGCGGCAGATAAGAAGCCGGTCTGCGCCTGGATGCTTCTCGATGCTAAGCACCTCGCCGACCACGACGCCATCATAGCTGGGAGCGCCATTCTCAATGCCCTCCACTTCAATGCCGGAGAACGTAAAGCGCTTCGCCAATTCATCAGGCGAAGCGTCAAACTCGACATATTCTTTCAGCCAACTGATCGGAACTTTCATTCTAATTCAAACTCCAAGGTCACACGAACTGCCGCAGAAACCTTATGTCATTCTCGTACAACAAGCGAATATCGCCAATGCCGTACTTGACCATCGCGATCCGCTCCACACCCATTCCGAACGCAAAACCGGTTGTCGTCTCGGGGTCATAACCGACTTTCATGAAGACCCGCGGATCAACCATGCCTGCGCCGGCGATCTCTATCCAACCGCTGTTCTTGCATACACGACAGCCGCTTCCGCCGCAGACGTGACACGAGAAATCGCATTCGACACTGGGCTCGGTGAATGGAAAGAAATGCGGTCGCAGCCTTACACCAACTTTCGGCCCCATCATTTCCTTGGCGAAATAAGCCAGAGTTCCCTTGAGATCGGCCAGTGAAACTTTCGCATCAACGTACAGGCCCTCTATCTGATGAAAATTAGCACTGTGCGTGGCGTTGGTAGCGTCGCGCCTGTAGCAACGCCCCGGCGTGATGATCCTGACCGGCGGCTTTCTGCTTTCCATCGCTCTGATCTGAACCGGCGAGGTCTGAGTTCTGAGAAGTTCCCCGGTTTCCAGCCAGAACGTGTCTTTCTGGTCAATTGACGGATGATGGTCCGGCGTATTGAGAGCATCGAAATTGTGGTATCTGGTTTCAACGTCCGGTCCTTCGGCGACAGTGAAGCCCAGCTTGGCAAAAATCCGTATTGCCTCTTCTGTGACCATTGAGATTGGGTGCTTCGAGCCAAGTCCGCGCCAATTTCCCGGCAAGGTGTAATCGAAAGTGACCTTGGATACCGTGCCTGCCGTTGAGCCCAATTCCAATTTCCTGGCATCAAGCAGTTCGCCGATCTGCTGTTTAAAGTTGTTGGCTTCCTGCCCGGCCCGCGAACGCTCTTCAGGCGCGAGATCCTTCAAGCCTTTCATTATGTCCGGAAGCGCGCCTTTTCTGCCGAGATACTTGATTCGCACGGCTTCCAGATCGGCCAGGGTTGCAGCGGCCCGTCCTTCGTTCAGGGCCTGTTCCCTAAGTTTGACAATCTCTTCAGGTTTCACGGCTCAACTCCAAAAAAAATGGCCATCCCGAAAGATGGCCTTTACTGGATTCAAAAAAACGAACAACGGAAATCAGGAAAGGCCGGTTTTTGCCTCCGCCATGACGACCTTAAAACCTTCCGGATCGTGAATTGCGATCTCGGAAAGCATCTTCCTGTTCAAGTCAACCTTGGCCTTGATCAACCCCTCGATAAAGCGGCTGTAGGTCATGCCGTTCGCACGGCATGCTGCTGAAAGCCTGGCAATCCACAGAACGCGGTAGCTCCGCTTCTTCTGTTTCCGGTGTATTGTGGCAAGCCGCATCGCGCGATCCACGGCCTCGGTGGCCATGCGAAACAGCTTGCTCCTGTTGCCTCTGAACCCTTTTGCCATCTCGAGACGGCGTTTCCGCCGCTGGCGTGACGCTGGTGCATTTGTCGCTCTGGACATTTATCTTCCTCCAAAATTTAAACCGCTAGCAATCCGGTTATGCGTTTGAGCTCCGACTTGTGCAGAACAGCTATCTTTCTCAAGTGCCGTTTGCGCTTGCGCGATTTGCACGAAAGAAGATGCCCCGCCCCGGCTCTTTTGAACTTGATCTTGCCGCTGGCAGTCTTCCGAAACCGTTTGGCCGCCGCTTTGTTTGTCTTTTTCTTATTCTTTGGCATGCTACAAAAAACCCTCTCTACTGCGCGCCGCAAGTTGCTTCAAGCAACCACAATCAATACCAGAAACCGGGCAAGTTAGCGGATGCGAGCCAACTCGTCCAGCTATTTTTCCGACGATCAAACCTTGGCCGACTTGACGCCGAGCATCGCGATGATGCCGCGCCCCATAAGCTTTGGAGCCTGCTCAAGCGTGCTGAAATCGGCGCAATCTTTTGTGACGTGATTCATCACCTCGAAACCCAACTCGCGGTGGATGTTTTCACGCCCGCGAAATGTAAGGGAAATCTTCACCTTGTGCCCGTTCGCGAGGAATTCCTTGATGTGGCCGACCTTCGTCTGATAGTCGTGATCGCCGACATTCGCGTGGAATTTCATTTCCTTCACGACGAGATTATGCTGGTTCTTTCTTGCCAGTTTCTGCTTCCTGTTTTCCTCGTACATGAATTTGCCGAAATCCATGACCCGGCAAACAGGAGGTTCTGCGTTGGGCGATACCTCGACGAGATCCAACCCGTTGGTTTGGGCAAGCTTGAGCGCCTCCCCGGTGGTCATGACTCCGATCATGTTCCCGTCCGGCCCGATGCACCGCACATTAGGAACTCTGATCTTGTGATTAGCTCTTACGAATGACCGTATCACTCTTCTCCCTTCTTTGCGGCCCGAATTCAGGCCTTTTGTTCAATGTCCGATACAGCGATTCCAAACCCTGTTGGAACGCTTTCCTTCCTCAGTAACTCCACCAGATCGTCAAAGGCTACCGCACCCTTGTCGCCTTCCGATCGAGTCCTCAGCGAAATCTTTCCGGACTCAACTTCCTTCGCGCCAACAATCGCCATATACGGTATCTTCTCGACCTGTGCGCGGCGAATCTTTGCGCCGATTTTTTCTGACTTCTTGTCCACAACTGCCCTGAATCCGGCGTCGGTAAGCTTGCTTACAATTGTCTGCGCATAAGCCATTTGATCGTCCGTGATCGGCAACACACGCACCTGCTCGGGCGCCATCCATAGCGGAAACGCGCCGCTGTAATGTTCGATGAGAATCCCAAAGAAGCGCTCTAAACTGCCGAGTAGCGCTCTATGCACCATGTAAGGACGATGCTCGTTTCCATCCTCGCCAACATAAGTCATGTCGAAACGTTCCGGCTCGTTGAAATCGAACTGAATGGTGCTCAACTGCCATTCCCGGCCTAGAGCATCCTTGATCTTGATGTCAATCTTCGGGCCGTAGAAGGCACCGCCACCCTCGTCAACTTGATAGGCAAGCGCCTCGGCCTTTAACGCGCCTTCGAGCGACTTGATCGCCTGTTCCCAGCGCGCGTCCTCGCCAACGGCCTTCGCAGGCTTTGTAGAAAGGTATGCCGTGAATTCGGTGAAGCCGAATCCCCTGAGCATCTTCAATGCAAACCGCACAGTCTCCCTGATTTCGTTTTCGATCTGCTCGGGAGTGCAGAAAATGTGCGCATCGTCCTGGGTAAAGCCCCTGACACGGAACAAGCCGTTCAGCACGCCGCTTTTCTCGTAGCGATATACTGTCCCGAGTTCTGCCCAGCGCAGCGGCAGATCCCGATACGAATGCTTGTGCGTCTTGTAAATCTGGATGTGGAACGGGCAATTCATGGGCTTGACGAAATACTCGTTCTCGTCAATCTCCATGGGCGAATACATATTCTCCCTGTAGAAACCGAGATGACCTGAGGTTTCCCACAAGTTGGCGCGCCCAATGTGCGGCGTGTACATGAGTTCATAGCCGCCCTTGAAATGCTGCTGCCGCCAGAACTCCTCGATGATCGCCCTAATCCGCGCGCCCTTCGGATGCCAAAGAATCAGGCCTGGACCAACTTCTTCCGAGACGCTGAATAGATCCAACTCACGGCCCAGCTTGCGATGGTCCCGCTTCTTCGCTTCCTCAACACGGTCCGCGATGGCTTTTAACTCCTTATCCGATGCCGCCGCTATTCCGTAGAGACGCTGCAACATGGGATTCCGCTCGACTCCGCGATAATACGAGCCGGCAACGGAAACCAACTTGAAACTCTTGATCTCACCGGTAGTGGCGAGATGCGGACCACGGCAGAGATCGACAAAATCGCCGCATCGGTAGAGGGTTATCTCCGCGCCTTCCGGAATGTCGGCAAGGCGTTCGAGTTTGTAGGTCTGATTGGATTTCTTGAGGATCGCTGTGACTTCGTCGCGCGACACAACGAGGCGCTCAAAAGGAAGATTCAAGGCGACGATTCGCGCCATTTCCTTTTCTATCTCTGGAAAATCCTCGGGGGAGAGACGTTTCGGAAGGTCGAAATCGTAGTAGAATCCGTCTTCTATGGCGGGCCCGATGTCGAGTTTGACATCGCTATACAAGCGGCAGACGGCTGCCGCCATTACATGCGCCGTGCTGTGGCGCATCTTTTCCAAGTCCAATGAGTTATCTCCTGTTAAGTGTTCGTCTCATTAACTGATAACGGCCAGCAACTTACGCATTCCATTCCTAAAGTCAACGCCCAAGTGAATGATTGAGCAAGTGAATCCGGCTATTCACAGAATTTGACCGCGTGGAGTATTCACTTTACCAGTTATCGAATGAATACCTGAAATACGACAGATCATCTTCCCCGATCGGTCCTTGGATAAGGAAAAGGAGCGCTACGACTATAAGCGGCAGCAAGATTGCCAACGCACGGTGACCCGGCGATTTGCCGTTCCAGAAATGGAGCGAGACGATGCCGAGTCCCAACGCCAAAAGTAATACCGAGATGATGGGCCATAAAAAATAGCAAAATCCTGAGAGTCTTGGGGCAGTCTGGAACCAAGATGGGCCAGCATGCCATCTGCCTGTTGCATTGGCGAAGTAGTAGGGTATGCCAAAAAGTTTGTCCAAGAGAATGGGGCCGATATATTCGTTCCCCGAATGCCAGCGGTTCGCCGCATAGGTCGCCACGCGAAGAGTCGCGAACCATCCGGCAGGAATAGCAAGAAACACAGCGATAAAAGTGATGCATCCGCAGGCACATCCGGCTGGTTCTAGATCATCTTCTCGTCGCCACTACTTGGCATTCGTCACTCTGACTTCACAACTACTTCCAGGGAGGCTGCCGCAGACAAGGAAAGGCTGGCAATACTCCCGCATATTTCCAGAACATTTGCAAAACCCTCTCAAGGAAGGCCAGTAGCAAGATGCCTTCGGCAAAACCACAACGGCTCGCCGGGGACGGTTCGCCCTTCCAATTACTTCGAGCCAGTACTGGACATCTTCTTGACTTCAGTATACCGAAAACAACCGAAGACGTGATCGTTGACCATGCCTACTGACTGCATTAATGAGTAGCAGATTGTCGAGCCGATGAACTTGAATCCGCGTTTCTTCAGGTCTTTGCTCATTGCGTCGGACTGCTCTGTTTGTGAAGGCAGTTCGTCAAGCGATGTCCACGAATTCTGCCCCGGAATATTGTCCACGAAGCGCCAGAGAAAGGAGCTTAACGATCCGAATTCCTTTGTGACGGCCAAGACAAGTTTGGCATTGTGAATGGCCGATTCAATTTTGAGACGATTTCGCACAATGCCAGGATCGGCAAGCAATCGCCGCACATCGGCACTCGTGTAGGTGGCGACTTTCTCCGGATCGAAGCCGTCGAATGCCTGCCGATAATTCTCCCTCTTCCTGAGGATTGTCAGCCAGCTCAAACCGGCTTGCGCTCCCTCCAGAACCAGCTTCTCGAACAAGCGCCTGTCGTCGTGAACCGGCACGCCCCATTCATCATCATGATAAGCCACATAAAGCGGGTCGTCACCGCACCACTCACATCTCGATTTCATATGTTTCACTGTCCCAAATGCGGGAAGATTGAGCAACCGCATTTTCTCTCATCCACTTCAATAAGCTGCCATACGCCAGCGGGTTTGGGGTTGCAAAGCCGACAATGAGTATCTAGTATCCCGCAGCCTAGTGAATCGAATTCATGGGGCTCGTTCGTTATCAGAACATCGAAAGGTCTATATGTTCCTGACTAAGCATCGGTTTGCACAGTTGATCCTGGCGACTGCCGTCATCGTTCAAGTGACATTAAGCACAGGTCTCTCATCCGAAATCAACGACGCGGTGAGAACCAATGATATCGTAAAATTGCAGCGCCTGCTGAAAAAAGACCCAAGCCTGGCAAAAGAAACAATGAAGAGCGGCATCACGCCTTTGCACTGGGCGGCCAAAGGCAACTCTATCCGGGCAGCACGCCTCCTCATTGACGCTGGCGCCAACGTTGACGCGAAGACCACGGATGGCGGATCGACGCCGCTGCACTGGGCCGCGACCAAGAACGCTGTGGATATGGCAAAGCTTCTCGCCGGCGCCGGCGCAAATCCAAACGCCAAAGCCAATGACGGCTCCACTCCTCTTCATTGGGCCGCCATAGGGAATGCCTCGGAAACCATAAAGGCGCTTATAGAAAATGGAGCTGATGTCAATGCCAGGACCAAGGACGGAAACACGGCCCTCCACATTGCAGTGCAGAAGGACCAGCTCAAGATTATAAAGACGCTCGTCGACGGAGGAGCCGATATATACGCTAAAAATAACGAAGGACAATCTCCGCTCTACTGGATCAAAAGCACAAAAGCGAGGGAACTCCTTGAACAATCGGCCGCTGCACAAGACAAGAACGACAAGCAAGACAAGAACGAGAAGAAAGTCGCAGCTGAGCAAGCGCCAGTGCCGCAACCGGAAGTCGTAAAGGCCCCTGTCACTTCCACGGAAGAACCTCCCGCAATGCAGCTGCATCGTACTGCCAGCCCCAATTCCAAGGTGGTTCGATGGGAGAACGGCACCGTTTACGAAGGAGGCTGGGTGAACGGTAAAATGCAGGGCTACGGCGTGCTCGCGTTCACAGATGGCGAAAAGTACGAAGGCGATTGGGACAACGACATGAAGCAAGGGACGGGAATTTACAGTTTTCCAGACGGCGAAAAATACGAAGGCCAATGGCAAAACGACAAAATGTGGGGCCACGGCACGTATTCCTTTAATAACGGCGGACGCCTTGAAGGGACTTGGAATAACGGCCATTTAGAACAGGGCTCAGGCATGTTTCGATTCCCAGGCGGCGACTCCTACGAAGGCCAATGGCAAAACGACAAAATGTGGGGCCGCGGTACTTACACAACATCGCAAGGCAAGAAGCTGGAAGGCAGCTGGGAAGCCAATCGCCTTCTGGACAGTAAAACAACTGGGCCTGTGTCGAAAATAGAACCTCCCCCTGAGACTCCGGTGGAGAACGTCGTTGTTGATGAACAATCATCGCCGGACAGAAGATCGCACGGGTCGGGGGCCGTTCTTCCATGACAGCGTCGCTGACAAAAATGAAGGAGAAATTTCCTTTTTCAGAGATTGACGCGAAGTGGCAGAAGTACTGGACTGACAACAGCATCTTCAAAGCCGACACCGGAAAATACGCAAATAAATATTACTGCCTGACCATGTTCCCATATCCTTCCGGCACCATGCATGTGGGGCACGGCCGAAACTATATTATCGGCGACGTTCTCGCCCGCTACAAAATCATGCGCGGCTTCAACGTACTGGCTCCGATGGGCTGGGACGCGTTCGGTCTGCCTGCCGAAAACGCCGCGAAGGACAAAGGCAAGCACCCGCGCCAGAATACCATCGGTAACATCGCCCACATGAAGCAACAGATCAAGTCGTGGGGTGTTGGATATGATTGGGATCGCGAGATCGCCACCTGTCACCCTGAGTACTACCATTGGACGCAATGGATTTTCCTGAAGATGTACGAGCGCGGCCTCGCTTATCGGAAGAATGCTCCGGTCAACTGGTGCGAACTGTGCACGACACTGGCAAACGAAGAGGTCCGTCCGGATGGCACGTGCGATCGTTGCGGCAGGCAGGTCACCAAGAGAGATCTGACACAATGGTTCTTCAGAATCACAGAATACGCGCAGAAACTGCTCGACGATCTCACACTCCTGGACAAATGGCCTGAAAAAGTTCGCAACATGCAGGCGAACTGGATCGGCAGATCCGAAGGCGCGCGCATTGAGTTCACAGTCACCGAAACCGGCGATCCCTGCCCCATTTTTACAACGCGCCCTGACACCATCTACGGCGTTACCTTCATGGCTCTGGCACCTGAACATCCTCTCATCAAGAAGCTCATCAAAGGAAGCAGGCGGGAAAAGGAAGTCATGGATTTCGTCGCGCGCCAACTCATGATTTCAGGCGCAGTGCGGTCGGATGAAGCAACAAAGAAAGAAGGCGTCTTCACCGGTTTCCACGTGACCAATCCGTACAACGGCGATTCCGTCCAGCTTTGGGTGACCAACTACGTGCTCATGGAATACGGCACGGGCGCCGTTATGGCCGTGCCCGCACACGACCAGCGCGACTTCGACTTTGCCAGGGAGTTTGGCATTCCAGTCAAAGTCGTGATCCAGAACGCGAAACAACCATTGGACGCTGCTACGATGACGGCGGCTTTTGTGGACGCCGGTGTCATGGTGAACTCCGGCCCGTTCGACGGCCGTAATAATTCCGACGCCATTCACGATTTGACCCAGTATGCCAAAGATCATGGATTCGGCGATTTCACCGTTCATTACAGAATTCGCGACTGGCTTATCAGCCGTCAGCGGTATTGGGGTGCGCCGATACCGATAGTGCATTGCGATGACTGTGGGGCAGTTCCTGTTCCGGAAAAAGACCTGCCTGTGCTTTTGCCTGAAGACGTTGATTTCAAGATAGAGCGGGGCAATCCGCTCGCCTCCCATGAAGCGTTTATAAACACCACCTGTCCGAAATGTGGAAAACCGGCCAAACGAGAAACAGATACACTCGCGCAATGGCTTTGTTCTTGCTGGTATTTCCTCAGATATGTCAATCCACGTCTGAAGGAGCGGGCGTTCAATCCGGAGGATGTAAATCGCTGGCTGCCGGTTGACCAGTATATCGGCGGCATTGAGCACGCCGTCCTGCATCTGCTCTATTCCCGATTCATTGTAAAAGTCCTTCATGACGCCGGCTACTGTTCATTCCGCGAACCGTTCGGGGCTCTTTTCACGCAGGGCATGATCTGCAAGAAAAGCGAGAAGGATGGCAAGCTCTACAAAATGTCCAAGTCAAAGGGCAACGTCGTCAGCCCCGACAAGTTGATTGAGGAATACGGCGCAGACACGCTTCGTCTCTACACCCTTTTCATCGGCCCGCCAGAAAAAGACGCGGAGTGGAATGACGACGGTATCGAAGGCGCTGCTCGTTTCTTACGCAGGATATGGCGGCATGTATACGTGAACAAGGATGCCATTACGGCGGCGGCATGCATCCTCTGCGATATCGCGCAGATGGCGGGTGGCGAGCGGGAGCTTTATCGCAAGATCAACGAAACCATTGCCGATGTAACGTCGGACATGGAAGGCACTTTCCACTACAACTCCGCAATAGCCAAGCTGATGGAACTCATGAACGCGATCGAAGCATGCGGGCTCGCCGCCGACGGAACCGAGCAGCACAAGGCTGTAATCCATCGTGCCACAGAGACCCTCGTCATTCTTCTTTCCCCGTTTGCTCCCCATGTTTGCGAGGAGCTGTGGCAAGAGCTTGGGCATACAACCAGTGTAATGAAAGCGAAGTGGCCGGCAGTGGACAAGAATGCTCTCGCTAGAGCTGAAGTTGAGATCGTCATTCAGATCAACGGCAAGCTAAGGGGACGCCTCACGGTTCCTGTCAACATGGCTGCTAAAGAACTCGAAGCCATGGCACTCGCTGACGAGCAAGCGAAGAAGTTTCTGGATGGCAAGACCGTGCGCAAAGTCGTGGTCATACCCAACAAGCTTGTAAATATCGCCGCACAGTAAACGCTGGACATGAATGAGAAGCAACGATTTCGGATTCCGGCAGTTTTTGTTCGCTCGTGGTTCGAACTTACGGCTGACGAACAAAAAGCGGCGCTGATCGTCCTCGTAATATTTCTGCTGGGGCTTGGAGTACGATTCTGGCACGTACACAAGAAAATGGAAGTATCACACCTGCCGGAAGAAGTAGTGCAATGTGTGAAGTAAAGAAGCCAGAATTCAGGAGCCAGAAGCGAGAAAAGAGAGCTATTGGACATTGCATTCTGGATTCTGTATTCTATCTTGTGACTACTGTGCTGAGGGGCATCAACACAAATGAGCGCTGATTGCATATTCTGCAAAATAGTGGCCGGCTCATTGCCGTCCGCCAAGGTCTATGAGGATGCCGATACGGTTGCATTCATGGACATTAATCCCGTTGTAAAAGGCCACACGCTCGTCATTCCCAAGAAACATTGCGATCAATTGATGTCGGTGCCGCCGGAAATACTGCAAAAACTGATTCTCGTTGCGCAGAAGATTGCGCAGGCACAGATTATCGGGCTCGACGCCATCGGACTCAATCTTACGCAAGCAAACGGCAAAGTCGCCGGCCAGATTGTACCGCACATCCACTTCCACGTAATACCGCGGTTTGAGATTGACGAACATGTACGCCGATGGAATCCAGGCAAGTACGACAGCATCGAGGAAATGAACAGCTTTGCGGAGAAGATCAAAAGGGGAATTCGTTAGCCATGCGAAAGGAAAGACAAGTAATGAGAATTCAAAACAGCATCAAGACGGTAATGACGCTCGTCCTCACGTTTAGCATTCTGGCAGCTTCTGCATATTCGCAGACGGCCTCGCGCAATCCGGCGGATGTAAAGAAACAGTTTGATGAAGTTGCCGCGAGGCTTGACACCGGCGGCGATCTCTATGCCATAGCAAATGTTGACGGGCTGCTGAAATCTCTCGTCGATGACATCGTTGGCTTGAGCACGCTTGCGCCCACCAACAACCCGGACACCGCTGCTGTGAGAACAGCCGCAGCAAAAGTCCCGGCCTACCTTCAGAAGAATGGTTTCTATGCGGCTCATGCCTGGGGAATTAGCGCTGTGCCGCGAGCGGACGGAATGAACACAATCAAGGTGTTCCTCAGCCGCGATCCGGATGCCGTAAATCTTCCATTATGGAAGGGTCTCGTTGGTGACACCAAGCAACGCAGGCTGACCAGCTTGGATTATCTGCCTGCCGACACCGTAATGGTCAGGGGCTTCAACGGGAATCTTTCCGAAATATGGAAGCTGGCCAGGCAGGGCGTGAAAGAAATTGCCCAACCAGCTACTGCAGCGGCCTTTGACAATGCTATTTCGGATATCTCGTCCAATCTGAATATCGATGCGGACAAACTCATCGCTTCCATGGGCGACGAAGGTTTTGTATCAATACAATTAGCGCATGACACAACAGTCACTCTTCCCCTTCCGGGCGGCGAGACAGACATTCCAACGCCGTCAATCCTCGTCGGAGTGGCCGTCAAGGATCAAAGTCTATCTCAAGTTCTTGATGCTCAGCTGACAAAAAAAGCGATGCCCATAATTAAGTCGCAAATGGGTGACGCCATGATCCGCTCAATCAATCTGCCTATTTCATTGCCTGTACCCATCGAGCCAACGTACGCAATGTGTTCCGGCTTTTTCCTTTTCGGATCTAATTCCAATGTCGTGATGGATGCTGTAGCGGCCTTCCAGAAGAAGAATGGCCTTGCAGCAAGTGACGATTTCACAAACGCCTTCAAAACATTGTCGATGGAGAATAACGGTTTTGTCTACGTGGGACCCAGATTCGCCAAGCTGGTCGCCGAGATAGAGACCAAGGCGATTGGCGCCAAGGTGGCCGCGTCAGGAGAAAACAACGAGGCTGCGGCCGCACTCACCCGCAAACTGCTGGGTAACCTGAGCCCCAAGCCTTCAGCTTTTGTCATCATGAATTATGATAACGGCATCCTGTTGCAGGGAAATAGCGCATCGAGCGGCAGGGAGATCATCGCAGGAATGGCGATTGCCCCTGTCGGGTTGATGGCTGCCATAGCCATTCCCAGTTTCACGAAGGCCAGAGGCACATCCCAGAAGAATGCCTGCATCAACAATCTTAGGATCATTGATGCCGCAAAGGAGCAATGGGCAATGGAGCACAACAAGAAGGACGGCGACGAAGTTAACGCCGATGATCTCAAGAAATACCTGAAGGGCGCGAAAATGCCTGTTTGTCCCGCCGGCGGAGTTTACAAGATCAATCCCATAGGCACCATGCCGGAATGCAGCTGCCCTGATCACAAGATGAATTGGTAGGAAATGGTCAGTCTTCAGAGCGGCTACAGAGGATAAGCCAAGCATTTTCGCATTCTGTGGCCGCCCTCCGTGAGGGCGGAGGGTTTGCAGCGGAAACTACACTCGACAGCCGCTTTAAATTCCATGTATGGGAAAAAGTGTCGCGCGTATTTTCCGGACTGTCGCCTCAATGGTGGAGTCGACTTCTTCACGCAATTCCACATCAGGGAGGATGACACGGTCACGCAGGCCGCCAGGCCAGTCACGATTTTCCAGCATCGCTCCGCCCATGCCGGCGCTGACATCGTCAACAAGTTCTCCGCACAGCGCGCTCCATGCAAGAGCCCATGCCCGCGCCGTGTTCTCAACATTATACCCACCCCCACCTGTGGCGAGTATTGGCTTGTTCATTTCGAGGACTTTCCCAATAATCTCCACATAAACATTGTTGGTCAGTCGCAGATGGGCCAGCGGATCGCCTGCAAGCGCATCCATCCCGAGCTCCATGATGACTGCGTCCGGATCGAATGCCTTCATCAGCGGCAACGCCGCCTCCGTGAACGCCGAAAGATAGGCGGCATCATATGTGCCAGGCGGCAGGGGAATGTTCACGGCATATCCTTTGCCCTCGCCTGCACCAATTTCGTCTTCGAACCCAGATCCAGGAAACAGCGTCCTGCCGCTTTCATGCAGCGAGATTGTCATTATCTGTTTGCTGGAATAAAAAGCGTCCTGAACACCGTCGCTGTGATGCGCATCCACATCAAGAAATAGAATCCTCTTACCGCCACGGGCAAGGGTCATGGCTGCCAGCACTATGTCGTTGATATAGCAAAAACCGGCGGCATTGTCTGAACCTGCATGATGATAACCGCCAGATGGATTGAACGCAACATCTGCGTCTCCCGCCAATATCATTCGCGCTCCGGTAATGGATGCGCCCGCGGCCAGCGCTGCATAGTCGTACATGCCCCTGAAAACTGGACAATCCGGCGTGCCAAGCCCCATCATGAATCCATCCGCGTCCAAATCGCCCTTCTCGGCACGTATGATCGCATCGAGGTAGTGCGACGAATGAAATGTTTCAAGTTCGGCTCTTGTCGCCTTTTGAGGCGCCACTTCCCGCCTGGCGGCGCCGTTCAACAAACCCATGGAGACGATTGTTTTGCGTGTTAGAGGCGCACGACTGGTATTGAACGGGCAGTCCGATGGATAGCGGTATTGCTCTATCTCGGGCGAATACAAAAACACCGACGTTCGCATTTCTTGGCTCGTTATTCCAAACAAACGGCACGCTTTGCCGATTCAACCGTATTATAGAGAAGCATGGTAATTGTCATCGGCCCTACGCCGCCAGGCACGGGTGTTATGAGCGACGCCTTCTCCTTGAGCGCCTCAAAATCCACATCGCCGACGAGGCGAAATCCGGCCTTTTTACTGGCGTCTTCGATGCGATTCACTCCCACATCGATCACCACAACGCCTTCTTTCACCATGTCCGCCGTGATCGTGTTGGGATGTCCGGCTGCGGCAATCACAATATCCGCCCGCTTCGTGTAATCAGCGATGTTCCGCGTCTTGGTGTGGCACACGGTCACAGTGGCATTGCCAGTTGCGGATTTCTGTATCAACATATTTGCCAGCGGTTTGCCTACAATATTGCTACGCCCGACAATCACAACATTGGCCCCCTCCAATTTCACCCCGCTTCTGACAAGCAATTGCAAAACTCCGTGCGGAGTACAGGGAAGAAACGCCCTCTCGCCAACCACCATCTTGCCGACGTTCATGGGATGGAAGCCATCCACATCCTTGTCCGGATTCACGGCCAGCAGAACTTCCGACTCCTTGATGTGCTTTGGCAGCGGCAATTGAACCAGGATTCCATTGATTTTAGGATCGTGGTTCATTCGATCGACTAGCGCCATCAGATCCTTCTGAGTTGTCTGCGCCGGAACACGATTGTCGTCCGAGAAAATGCCTATCTCATGGCAGGCTTTTTCTTTCGCCGTAACATACGACTTCGACGCCGGATCGTCGCCAACGAGAATGACACCCAATCCAGGCGTTATGCCCTTCTTCTTAAGCGCGCAAACCTCTTTCTTCAACTCTTCCCGCATCTCGGCCGCAACACACTTGCCATCTATGATTCTTGCTGTCATGATTCACCCTCCATTGTTTAGCGTCCGTTCAGGACAACCCTTTTTAACTTTGCAGGCCATCGTGACACCCAGTCCCGCTTGGAGTCGCGGCTATTGCTTGCCTTTTACAAGGTCTTCCACTACATGCGGATCGGCAAGCGTTGTCGCATCGCCAATCTGGTCAACATGATTCTCGGCAATCTTGCGGAGAATGCGGCGCATGATCTTACCAGAGCGCGTTTTCGGCAAAGCCGATGCAAACTGAATCTTATCCGGAACCGCGATCGCCCCTATTTCTTTCCGGACATGCAACGCGAGTTCCTGCTTCAGTTCCTCGCTTGGAACAACACCATCAATGAGAGTGACGAAAGCATAAAGCGCCTGCCCCTTGATATCGTGAGGCATGGGCGCAACGGCCGCTTCAGCCACTTTCAGGTGACTCACCAGCGCGCTCTCAACTTCCGCCGTACCGATGCGATGGCCTGACACATTTACAACATCGTCAATCCGCCCCATCAGCCAGTAATCGCCGTCCTGATCTACCCGGCAAGCGTCGCCGGTGAAATAGAGGTTCTGGAACATTGTGAAATACGTATCAATGAATCTGTCGTGGTCTCCCCACATGGTGCGCATCATTCCTGGCCATGGTTTCTTGATGCAGAGTTTGCCACCTTCGTTTCTATTGCACTGTGTCATGTCGTCGCGCAGCACGATCGGCTCAACGCCAAAGAACGGTTTATTCGCACTTCCCGGCTTGAGAATCGAAGCGCCAGGCAACGGTGTGATTAGAATGCCACCGGTCTCCGTCTGCCACCAAGTGTCCACAATCGGGCACTTCTTGTGTCCGATCATATCGTTGTACCAGATCCACGCTTCGGGATTGATCGGCTCGCCAACAGATCCAAGCACGCGAAGACTACTCAAATCGTATTTCTTAGGCCATTCATCGCCCATGCGGATCAGAGTCCTGATGGCTGTGGGCGCGGTATAAAACACCGTGACTTTGAATTTCTCGCAAATCTGCCAGAACCGCCCCGCATCCGGATATGTCGGCACGCCTTCAAACATGATGGTGGTCGCTCCATTTGCGAGCGGGCCGTAAACGATGTAGCTGTGGCCTGTTACCCATCCGATATCAGCCGTGCACCAGTATATGTCGTCATCGTGAATATCGAATATGAACTTGTGCGAAATCGCGACATGAAGCAGATATCCGGCCGTTGTATGAACAACGCCTTTGGGTTTGCCTGTCGAACCAGATGTGTAGAGAATGAACAGTGGATCTTCGGCCTTCATGACTTGCGGCGCGCAATCGGCGCTTGCTGTGGCCATTTCGTCGTGGTACCAGACATCGCGCCCGGTTTGCATGTTGCATGCGTCTTCGCTGCGTTTTACAACGATGACCTTCTGGATTGACCTTGTCTTCTTGAGCGCCTCATCCAAGATAGCCTTGAGACCGATGTGTTTGCCGGCGCGCAGCGAGACATTCGAAGTGATCAGCGCCATGCAGGCCGAATCGTTGATCCTGTCCGCCAGCGAATCTGCGCTGAAGCCGCCGAACACTATCGAATGGATGGCTCCAATTCTTGCGCAGGCAAGCATAGCTATCGCCAGCTCCACGATCATCGGCAGATAAATGCAGACCCTGTCGCCTTTCTTCACGCCGTGGGATTTCAAAACATTCGCGAACTTGCATACCTGCTTGTGGAGTTCCTCGTATGTGAGCGTCTTCACATCGTCGTCCGATTCGCCCTGCCAGAGAATCGCGACTTTGCCGGCGTTGCCGTTGTTGAGGTGCCTGTCGAGACAGTTGACGGTCACATTCAGCTCACCGTCTTCAAACCACGTATGTTTGATAATGCGCGCAGCCGTGTTCCACGCATACTTGCGCCCGATCGTCGGCTTTTTGAACCATTCGAGCGCGGATGCCTGTTCAAGCCAGAACTTGTCGGGCCCATTTATCGAGCTGTCGTACATCTCCTGGTACATCTTCGCATCAATGTGCGCCCTTTTCACAACTTCCAGCGAGGGCGGGAAAGTCCGGTTTTCCACCATCAATGAATCCGTCGAAATTGCTGGTTTATTAACGTCTGCCATCTTGTTTCTCCTTACGACGGATTATTTCCGTATTCCTGTGGTGCGTCAGGGATACATTCCGGGCCGATCCAACCCCATCGTTTCCGGCAAGCCGCAGACAAGGTTCATGTTCTGCAACGCAGAGCCCGCCTGCCCCTTGACCAGGTTGTCGATGTATGAAACCACCCGTAATCTGTTCACCCGCTCATCCACGCTGACGACCAGATTGCAGAAGTTCGTGCCGCGCACGTGAGGCGAGCCGACCGGAGCCGTACTCTCGAATACCCGAACGAATTTGTCGTTTTTGTAAAACGCCCTGTATATTTCAAGCAGCTCGGCTTCGGATTTCTTTACCTTCAGGTTCGCATAAAGCGTCGACATGATGCCGCGACATACCGGAACAACCTGGGAAGTGAATGTGACCTTCACATCCTTGCCCGCGAGAAGGCCGAGCTCACGCTCGATCTCGCACACATGCTGGTGACCGGCGAGTTTGTACGCGTTCATGTGATCGTACCGGGCCGGATAATGGAAAGTTGGGCTCGGCTTCTTGCCTGCGCCGGAAACACCGGTCTTACAGTCACAGATGATGCTGTTGTCTTCGACAAGTCCGTTCTTCACTGCCGGCGACATTCCAAGTATACAGCTCACCGCGAAACAGCCCGGATTGCCGACAACTTTAGTGTCGCCCGTGATCTCTTTACGATGCAGCTCGGGAATGCCATAGACGGCCTTTGGAAGAAGCTGTGGCGAAGCGTGCTTTGGATCGCGTCCTATTCTTTTAGCGTATTCCGCATATGCGGGTTCCGAGTTGAAACGAAAATCGCCGCTGTAGTCTATGACCTTCGCGCCCTTCTCAATTTCCTGCGCGGCCAGCTTCATTCCTACGCCGTCTGGAGTCGCCATAAACACCACATCGAACCGCTCATTCGCCTTCGGATCGGTTGGATCAATGACAACTATATCGCAAAATCCCGTAAGATGCGGATATGCCTTGCTGATCGGCGATCCGACATTCTCCACATCCACCAGTGCTCCGATTTCCGCCTTGGGATGACCGAGAATGAGTTCCGTTATTCCAACGCCGCCATAACCACCCGCGCCAACGATTTTCGCCCTTACCATTTTGTCGTCTCCTTCCATAATAAATTTGCCCAAATATGTACGCCGCAAAAAGAACAGTCAAGTATGTATAAAAGAAACTCTGAATTCGTGGGCGCAATGCAGTTTGGCAAGATAGAAGGCGGAGCTGGCATAGTTACCGAGGATGCCCATGGATATTCAAACTCACTGCCAAACGATGCGGTAGAAACAAGATGGATTATTTGTCCACATGGAATCGCTAAAATAAAAAGCGTCGCTGGCCAGGACATTGGTTTGAACCGGACACCATGAATGAGCAGCCAGATTCGTGCAGGTTTCAACCACGGCAACCATTCCGCTTGCCCAGTTGACGTTGAAGCCAAATTGATTCGATTGAAGGCACGAAGTGGGATTACAGCAGATCTGAGGGAGCCAAAGGGCAGTTGAAACACCGGTAACATTAGTGCTCCAGCCTGTGGTTCCGGGGAGGTAAAAGATGGTTGGGGTTATGCCTGTATCACAGGGCCTATAGTGAGCAAGATTAGGTGCATTCCCTTTCACGTAGAAACTGTGAAGTTGGCCACAGATGTAAAATGTCGACACTCCGATAATTGTGGCATTGTTGTTGATTGTAACGCTGGTCAGATGCCCACAATTTGCAAACGCAAATTCTTCGATGTTGATTACGCTGTCGGGAATCGTGATGCTTCTTAGGTTTCCGCACTGAGCGAACGCCTCGTAGCCAATGTTGGTGACGGTGTTTGGAATCAAGACATTGCCCATAAACGCGCATTGCTGGAACGCATTGGAGCCGATACTTGTAACCGGCATGCCATTGATTATGATGGGGATTTGCACCGTGCAATTAGTGCCGGTGTATCCGGTAATCGTAATCGTGTTGTCGGAATTTGTCGTATAGGCAAAGGCTGGATCTATCGCGAAGCTGAGGCAGACCAGATCAGCTTCGCAGTCGTTGTAGCAGTAGTTGGAACGCGAATACGATCCATAGTCTCGCAAATACATCAGCCCGTTTGCCAACACAGGACATGCGCGCGGACCTGACGGACTGCCTCCGAGGTAAGGCTCGAAAGTCATCTGATAAGGCGTGCGACCTTCGAGGTTGTAACCCGTTGGATCCGCCTTGCAGATGATCAACTGCCCATCGCCGGTAAGCATGATGATCTTGCCATCTGAGGCAATCAGAGCCCCTTCGGCACACTGACCCAGCTCTTGACACCACTTCAACGATCCATCGGCGAGCGATACGCAACTCAAACCATTGGAACAATCGTTGAAGCCGTATAGATAATCACCAACAATCAGACGGGCGCTGTAAGCGTTGAACCCCATGCCGCCATTTGACCAGAGCGCTGTCAACCCGCCGCTGCCGATCTGATAAAGCGCGTTGCCGCAGCAGAACTTGTTCGTGCCGTAGAACTCAGCATCTTCACCGTAGAAAATGCCAAAATCCCAATTGGACAAGGCCACCCCGGTTAATTCGTCAATTCCGCAACTGCTTGAATCAACCCCTCCGCCATGCGGGAAGCCCTCCGATGGGATCAAGACTATCCGCTGCCCATTATAGGAAATCGCCTTGGGCGAACCGAAACCGCCAGTCCCCACATTGCTCCAGACATTGGATCCCGTATTCTTGTCCAGAGCAACGCCGCCTCCAGCATTCAATATCAGCAAGTTGCCGTCCACTAAAGGCGATCCTGCGGCACCCCAGCAATAATAAAACTGGCCAATGCGTAGCTGGGACCACCGAAGCGCGCCAGTCACCTTGTTGAAACAGTAGATATCGGCCGTTTTACTGAAGACGTAAACATTATTGCCATCAACCGTAGGCGTCGAAAGCGTCCCAATCTCTGTGAGGCTGACATCCTCGTAGGAATTCGACCAGATCAATGAACCATTGTAAGCGTCGAAACAGTAAATGGTACCCGTGCTTGAATTACCTCCAATGGTGTACACGCGACCATCGCTGACGGCACACGAACTGTAACCAACCCCGACGGTTTTTCGCCACACTTCTGTCGGCGGCCAGGTTTGCAGCCACTCGGTCTCCGCCGAAATGCCGTCCCGATTGATCCCGCGGTATTGCAGCCAGTCGGCGGCATGCGCTGTGCCTGCGCCAAGCATTGCAACTGCAAGAAATCCGGCGCAACAAGCCGACCACAAGCGGAGCGATAGTGTCGCACTATTCCATCCGATATTCATGTTCACAGCTCCCCCTTTCGCAACTGCTTGATTGCAGTTTCTGTCTGGCACCAGCAATCTCTTCCTCACGAAGGAAATATACCAAAAGCGTTTTGGACTTTCAAGCTGCAATTAGCGCCTTTTAAAGCTGCCTCTGCTGTCACCCGGTTCCAATGATCGCGTTCAGTATTTTGCCAAATTCCACGTTTCGCAACCACTTGAGATCAGCTTCTTCCTGGATGTCGTGACCGAACATCCACAAATCCCTGGCTGCCCAATGAATCCTGTCAATGACGCCGAAATCCATGACCTTTGAACCGGTAGCAATCCAGAAAACCTGCCCCTTGCCCACCGGTCGCCGCGTGATGACAGCCCGGCCTGTCTCAAAGTCAATCGCCAGCGACTCGACATCTCTCGCCGGGTGCGGAATAAATTTGCTTGTACATGGCATGGTAAAATTGCTCTCGATTCCCGGGAATAATTGCTGGCCAGCAGTGGTCAAAGACCATTTTCGTTCCACAGATTGCGTTGCCCAATATTCCCGTTCAGTCCCGTCAAAGTCTGCGCGCACGCCGGTGAGCTCCGCCATGGCACCGTCGCCATTGACGCAGCCGGCATGAAATAGCGTGATCAAGGTCAATCCACACTCACGCACAGCCGCTTCGATCCCGTGCGCAACATCCGGCGGCAGGACATTGTAGCTGGAATTAAGAACCATGGCGCGCACATTTCGTGCAAGAGATGGTAGCGACTCCAGGTTCCGTGTCCAGCGAACGATCTTTCCACCTTGCCTGAGAAGCTCGACCATCTTCCGCCCCTGATCCAACGGCTCGGCGACTATTACATCCGCAGGCATCGTCATATCACGCTCTATTGAAATGGCATGCTTCCCCGCCGGCATTGAAACGATAACAGTCTCGCCGCTTGCCGTGTGGGAAACAAGCTGCCCGTCCATGCTCACAGCCAGCGGCTCTCCGGCGATGCGCGCTGGAGCGCGCAGCAGCACACGCCTCGCGCGGGCCGACTCCACTGTCACCGCCAAATGCTGCGGATCGTATTTGCCGCTGATCCGCGCGCCATTGAGCGTGGTTACGCCCCGCCAGGACAGGTATTGATTCGCCAGTCGTTTCGGCAACAGAACGCACACTTGCACGTCGTCATCCCACAAGCCGCCATGCGCAAAACCGATCGTTGCAGCCGAGAGCCAGGGACCGGTGGATGTTGGCATCGGGATCCAGCCACCGCCGTGCGCTTCGTATGAAACATCGTCAATATAGCCGAGCCCAGTAAGGGAATTCAGTCCATCATTCTGGACTTCCAACGCCAGATCGGGATGCCCAGTCTGACTCAGCGATGCAGCAACAGCGAAGTTCCACCATGGATGCAACGTATAGAAATTCATCGGTATTTTTGTGAGTCTCTCTCTGGCCATGCGCCACCAACTCTCGAAATCCGCCAGCGGGTCCGCCCCAGTGAGCAGCGGCAACCACAGATCGCGCACGCAGGGACGGCTCAAATCAAGCGGGTTGGCCCGAAAATGTGCGTCAACTCCCCGGCACAGCCCGATCAGAGCATCATCTTTCCCAAGTTCAGTTCCATATTGCGCGCACTTGGAGATGGAAACCGCGACCCAAAGCAGAATTCCTATTTCCTGCTCTGTGACGTCGAGCTTGACGTCCACGTCGTGTGCAAGCTCGCCCTGCAAATGCCAGCCGGAGGCATCCTTTTTCAGAATGGAATCGAAAGCATATTGAGCGACGAGCCGCAAATAGGGATATACCAGTTTCTCCAGATCTTCACGATCACGAGAGTGTTCATACAACCGTATGAAGACACCGGCATACGCAAGAATCACATGGTATGCCTTGTCATAGGTTTCAACCGGCACGCCGTTGTGATAGGTCATCCAGTAGTGAGGCCGGCCTTCGGAAACTGCCGTCTTCATCAGCCATCGGCAAAGATCGCGCACCTCGGCTATGTGTCCGCAGCGCAACATTCCGTCCGCCTCGAAAAAACAGTCCCAATATGTGGCAGGCGTAATTGCCTGCGACCACAGCGTGCTCATGGGCAGCCCGTAACGCCAGCTCCCGCCGGCGCGAAGAACATATTGGCTTTGAAGAAAGAGAAATTCCTGCAATGGGTCGCCGATCCGGATTTCTGCGCCCTTTTCAAAAAAAGCGCGCCACTGCGCAGTTATTGTATCCATGGCTTCACCAATCGAGGCTGCGCGATAGGACGCAACGCGTTGCGCGGCGAATGCAGAACTGTGGCTTCCATTACGATCCGATCCGCATACAAGGCGTACGCCAAAGCTCGTCGTGACGCCGATCGATTCCAGATGCACGGACATCGAATCCGGCGCTTGTTTGTATTGCGCCTGTCCGTGAGCGGCCAGCGCCCACGAAATGCAAATGGGATCGAGAATGGGCGCGGTAGATGTCGCGGTGGATGCGGACCACGATTTGAACGCCATGTCATGCGTAAGACTCGTGACGATTCCACCCGTTGCCAGAGCTTTACCGGCGCGAGTCGTCTGATGACAACGGATTTCAAGAATGATTTTTCGCACCTTTCCGTCGAGGTTGATTGCCTGACAAGCCAAATCAACCTCCACGCTATCCGGAGCTGTGCCAACTTGCCAGTTGACCTGCACCTCGCCCAACCGGAAGATTGTGTGAACGATTCCTGTCAGCGGCGAAAACTGGCGACGCCATGACTTGGCTTCAGAGGCGATGAGCCGGGTATCGATTTTTTGTCCATCTATCGTCAGTGAGTAATCCAACCATCCGCATGGCATAAGCAGAAAATTGGTGGCCGGATTCCAGAGTGGTTTGTTGACGAATTCATGCTGACTTACGGCCGCATCCCGGCGTATGTAAAGATCGTCCTGAGTTGCCGTGCGGTCATACATGAGGGAATAGGTGTCGCGGTATTGACGCGTCCGGGCGTTCAAGCCCTGCAAGCCGGTGGCGTCGAGGCCAATCCCTATTTCCCCCGACCCGATCAGTGCCGGAAAAATATCGGTAGGCATCCGGTCCGATTCTTCGACGATTGTGTCCCGTGTTAGCGAGCTGACTGCCGATTGGCGAAGAAGCATAAGTGGAATCCTTTCATTACAGAACGGAAGCTCTGTATCACATTAGAGACTGCCGGACAAGTGTGCCATCACCTGACACTTATGCGAAAAACGACAATGGGAGGATTTTTATTCGCCGAGGAGTCGTTAACAGAATTGACTTATGCAAATTTCTTTCGTAGTATCTTTCTCATGTTCAGTGGGCGTGAACACAACATTTAAGGCTGCACAATGAAAAGTCAGGGATACTTCAGACGTCTGTGCAAAATCATATTGCCTGTCTCCCATCGAACAGCTGCGCCGTTCGCGCTTCTTCTGCTCCTTATTATGGTGTCGGCTTGCGCCATGCCCCACAATGATCAACCCAAGGACGCTCTCTATACACAGATTTACACTGACATGATGTATGGGGCTGACGATTATTTCGGACAGAGTACAGATCTTTCGTACGCCGACGGCGTTGTTCCTACAGTGGTTCAGCCAACATTCGGAACACCGACAGTCGTATCGGCAACCGGAACAGGTTCTGGTTCAGCAGCGCCTACGACTACAGCAAGCGCTCCAACGACCCAGCCAGTGACAGTGGTACCGCCGCCAGTGGTAGTGGTGCCACCAGTAGGTGGTGGTTGAATGGTCGGCAGCGACTGCTGGGGCCAAGGCTTGGCCTCAAAAAAACTAAACAAGATAGTTCTAGTGCTGTTCGGTATCTAAGGAGACAGAAGCAATTATGACCCTGTGGTTGGGCCGCCATCGTTCTTTCCATGCGTACGAACGCCAACAGCACCAAGCTAAACGAAGAGCATTCCTGACTCGATTCGTCGTTCAAGGAATCATATGTTGTCTTCTGCTGCTGGCAAGAACCGTGTGCGCACAGGATCAATCGGCGCTGGAAGGCGAATCACTGGACAATAGTATTCTTGGCGGCAGAAACCTGGTTTTACGGCTACGCGGCGAGGTTCAATTCACAGACAGCGAAATGTCGCTCGTAGACACAGACCCCAACTATGCGCGTTTCCCATCAAAGCTGTACACAGGCGAAGCCAAGTTGGAGCAAAACGATGGATCCAGTTTTACGACCGCGCATTCCATATGGCGAAACAGTCAGGGACTGGATTCCGAGCTCTGGTCATGGAAGATAAGATTCCCGCTCCAATCCAGCGACTTCAGGGATGTCACAGAATCCCCGCCGTATCTATTCGTATCGGATTGGAATCAATCTGGCGAAGGCACCTCTCCGAACATAAACTACTGGTATCTGGGCGTGGATAAGTCCACCGCGAATCACGTCTATATGTTTTTCCAATATCGCGCCGAAACAGATGACGGCACGTTTGAAGGTCATCAGCTTTACGAATATGTGACTTGGAAGGCTTCGCAGAGGGTGCAAATCGGCGAACAACTGGCCATATCCAAGGATGTTAACAGCGATAATCTTACACCGTGGTATGGTGGAGTCTTCTCCACGATATTCCTGGCGAAGGATGTGACATCGCTACGAATGGACGGCTTGTATTACGACTCCAACTCGCTTAACTATCAGCAATACGACGCATATCTATACCAGAAGCTTGGCTTATCTTCTTTCTTCCGGCTCAGCTACCGTTACTACCACGACAGCAGTGATCTCACGTCTAATTCCGAGGGTCTCATGTTGAAGCGCTATTTTTCGGCCAGATTTTCGGCGCACATTGGATACCGCTTCTACAATCACAGCGAAGACGCCAATCTGAACACTTTCTTTGGCGGCTTCAACGTCCTGCTGTGATCTGCTCGCCGGTGCAGCTGCCTACTGCAACATCACTCTGACCCGATAGAATAATGCTCCGGACGGGGCATTGTTGGTATAGATGGCACTATTGTTATTCCCAAGAACGTTCGTTCCGCCGGGAACAGGCACCCATGTCGGAGGCTGCAAATTAGTAGAGCTTTCCAGCCCATAATATCTCGATCTGCCGGCATATGCAGCGTCTGTGGCAGCAATCGTCGGGTACGCCACAACTATATTGTTGTTTGACATCGAGATTGAGGCTTTCAAGCAACTGCTGTTGTTTGTGGGATCGGTCCCGGCCACATATTCCTGCCATGCTGTCATCCCATCATGGTCCGAGTCGCTCGCCGCCGCGTTGGTATAGTTGTTCGTGCCGGAATAGTAATGATCCACCCAGTCAGCCGGAGGAATGTTATTAGAGAACGAGCTTGCGTTATAGCTGACATCGTAACATATCAACAACCCGCTCTGACTGCGAAGATACAGCTTGCCGTTGGCCAGCGTTGGGGAAGTCCAAGTGAATAGAGCACCCGACATGAGATTGGTGCGATGCAATTCCGTGTAACCGGACGACGTAGCCGACGCCACGATAAGATTACCGTTGCCAATTGTTGTCCCACTCTCGTCGTATTGACTGTTGTCAGTACCCGTCATCACTACAACCTCATCGTTTGCGAGCATGATGCCTGACAAGAGCCCGAACTTGGTAGTGGCCGAATTAGTGCTACACCACTTCTTGATGCCTGTCGAAAATTCGATACACGACAAACCGCTGGGGCCAGTATTGACCCCGCTTGGGTTTAGCAAACCATATATAAAGCCATCCTTAATCACGCTGGAATTCATGCCGCCAATTGATGTCGTATTCGCCCACGCTGTATTGGTCAGCTGCCCGCTCCCTAAATTCATTACCGCGAAGCCCTTCGCTCCATATCCATTGGCTTGGCTTGCCCATATCTGATTGTTGTAGACGACCGGAGAAACCAATCCATTTGGATTGTCGAAAGACCAGAGCACATTGCCGTTGGCAGGATTTATGCCGAATACCGTGTCATGGGCAGCAACAATAACGGTCTGCTGAGTGCCGATGGTGACCGCAAACGGCGCAGAGTAACTAAACGGCTGAGAAGAACTTGCGCTGTTGGTGCAGCTCCAATTGGTAAGCGAAGTGGATTTATTAATGGCAATACACGCGCTCCCGGCATTGACAATCACATTATTGCCGACCACAAGCGGCGAGCTTGCGTATCCCCACAAAGGGGGCACCCCATTCGTGACGGCCCGGCTCCACATATTGCTTCCTGTAATTGCGTTGAAGCACTTGAGTTGTCCGTCGGCACTGTAGGTGTACACCTCGTTACTGTCAACGCTGTCCACTGTAGGTGTGCAGCGCGTGCCATGATACACAGGCACACCATCTTTGGATCCATTATAGGAGTATGAAGCTTGCCACACAACAGGAGGATTTGTGCCTGTCGAGGACTCGTTGAAGCAATACACATAATCGTGGTTGTTCGACCAGCCCATGGTGTAAACCCGCCCCTGACTCACCACCGTTTCAGAGTAGCCTTGTCCGATAGTCGCGCGCCACAGTTCCTTTGGCGGCCAACGTTCTATTCCCTCCGTCGTCGTTCCATCGCGATTCGGTCCGTTAAAGCAAGGCCAATCCGTAGCAGAAGCTGTGCCTATCCCAGCGATAAGGGACAAAACCGTTACCGACAAGACACCCACAGCAAAAACCCACCGAAATTTCCGAAGTATCTTCATTTGCCCACCTCTATTCTTTATTATCTGTATCAGGTGTTAAACAAGATCGATGCTCAGCCTTCATGCTCTATCATACCCATAAGTATAATCCCATAATCATCGCCAATTGTCGAAAACTAAATCGAATCCCGTCGAATCCGAATCCGTAATTCCTGACTCATATGAACATTTTCAGACTCGTTGCCAGGCGTTCTAATCCCAGGGATAATTCCTGTTAACGCTAATGCGCGCCGCTGTGATATCATCCGCGCGACATGTTAAGAAAATTGAAATTGTATCTTCTCGAGAAACACTTGCCTACTGCGCGCGCCCGGGAATTCCTCAAGTATCTGGGGCCAGGACTGTTGATTACCGTCGGGTTCATCGATCCCGGCAATTGGGCTTCAAATATCGCCGCCGGCTCGGCGTTCGGATACAAGCTTCTATGGGTGATTACTCTTTCGACCGGCATGCTGATTCTCCTCCAACATAACGCCGCTCACCTGGGTATAGCGACGGGAGATAATCTATCCGAATCTGCCACGCGGCACTTGAAGCCCTGGCTCGCCCAATCCGTACTTTTGTCCGCCGTCGGAGCTTCAATAGCGACTGCGCTTGCGGAAATCCTGGGCGCGGCGATCGCCTTGAAAATGCTGTTTCGGATACCGCTCATTCCCGGCTCCGCACTGACCGTGGCCATAGTATGCATTGTGTTGTTCACCAACACCTATAACAAAGTCGAAAAATGGATCATTGGCTTCGTTTCCCTCATCGGCCTTTCCTTCGTTTATGAGCTTACTCTCGTTGACGTTCAATGGAAGGTCGCGCTGATTGGCCTGACGAAACCGGAGATCCCGACCGGTTCAATGCCTGTATTGATGAGTGTGCTCGGCGCAGTCGTCATGCCGCACAACCTATTCCTGCACTCTGAAATTATCCAGAGCAGGCAATGGAATCTTATGGATAAGGCAATCAGGAAGAAGCAACTCGATTACGAATTTCTAGACACGCTCTTCTCCATGATAATCGGATGGGCCATCAACTGCGCCATGATTATCCTCGTGGTTGCGACTTTCTATTCTCATGGAGTTGTAGTGGACGACCTGCAGCAGGCAGCGGCACTTTTGAAACCGTTGTTGGGCGGCATGGCCGCCTCTGTCTTTGCGTGCGCGCTTCTGTTTTCCGGAATAGCATCAAGTATCACAGCGGGCATGGCCGGGGGCTCGATCTTTTCCGGAATGTTCGGTGAATCGTATGACGTTAAAGACATGCACACCCGTGTTGGAGTTGCTGTCACATATGGATTTGCGATGATTGCCATCTTGTTTGTTGGAAATCCGTTCAAGGGGCTTATCTGGTCACAGATAATCCTCAGCATACAACTTCCAATAACGGTCTTTCTGCTGGTGTATTTGACGTCGTCAAGAAAGGTAATGGGAGAATACGCAAACAAACCAATCGCGCGACTGGTTCTGTTTGCCGTGGCCGGAATCGTCACTTTTCTCAATGTCCTTCTCTTCATGGACATGATGAAGTAATTGCAATCATACACTCGCTTCTGCATTCCAGAGTCTTCGATCCCTACAACAATCCGATCCAACCTGCCACTGTCGGGCCGATACCTGACATATTGCAGGCAACTGGTAGAAGGATAATCCCAAGGCAGTTCATGCGGCGCGCGCCGTACAGAACCGGAAGCAGCCCGATCCCGGTTGCGACGAGCATCACAAGCACCCCCATCAGCCCGGTGAGTCCGCCAACCAGCGCAACAATCGCGGCCAGCGCCACGCACGAGATGCGGCGGTAACCGACCTTCGAGATGATTGCCATCGACCCCCTGGCCAGCGGCGAAACGAGAAGGAAGGAGATTGCGCCCGCAAAAGCAAGCGCCGCGAGGGCAATATAATAGTCGTGATTTGTATGCGGTTGATAGAGCCCTCGAAGCATCCATGCGCCGCCGCCGCGCGTCATGTTCAACCCCGGCACAAACAGCAACAGGAAGCCTCCGACATAGTAGACAAGCTTCGATGTGCCCTGCGATACAAGAAATATACGATCATCGCGCCATGCGGTAGCGTGCCCCGCGAGCAATCCGCCCACGCCGCCTGTGATTGCAGGGAAGAATGCCGCAAACCCGCCGCCCAGTCCGCCTGCAAACGCGCCTTTGAGCAAGACGGCGGCATCAAGGTCTTTAGAGAACGTCCGACGCTGTTTGGGCATCTTCACGTTGCTCACAATATTGAGGAGCAAACTCGGTATGGTGAACAGCCCCGCAAACGCTGGCATTAGATTCTGAAATGAAACATCAATAGAGATTGGCGACCGGTAAAAAAGGATAAAGCCGAGAAAACCTGACATTAAGAAAGTCAGCAATCCCACGCCCAAGCTTCCCCACGCAGCTCGAAACTTCGCCAAGCCGGCCTGCCCCAACCTTCCTTCCATCGGCCATTCGGACATAAGCATGAATGCGATGACGGCCCATAAAATCCAGTGATAGTGCGGATGGAGCACTGCTTTTGCTAACGGGAGCAATTTCGGGCCAAGCAGACCAATTCCGAATACAACCAGGAACAATCCGGCGAGCCCGCCAGCAGCCGTGATCATCGCCCCCTCGTAGCCATGTCCACGCATCAGATATTTCTGCCCCGGCAGAACAGTGAATATGGCGCTCTCGTCAGGTGCCGCAAGCAGAACCGATGGCACTGTGTTCAGCATCGAATAGCCGACTATCATGCCGGCGGCAAACGACACGAGCGTATCCGGCGAAACGCTGCCGCCAACCCCACATAAATGGAGCGCAATCACGGCAAGCGCCATCACGTTATAGACGTGAAGACCCGGAATGCAGGCAAAGACGGAACCAATGAGAGCGCCGGTGATGGAGGATATGACGACCGGGATCATTGTGCCCGCGCGTCCTTCCGAATTCTCAACTTCTCGGTGGCATCGAGCCTGAGTTTGGGATTGCCGTCGGCAGTCACATCGAGATCGCCGGTGACTTCCACGAAATCGCCTTTTACAGGAAGCAGCTTCCTGTCTTTAAGGCTTTTCGCTACCGCGCCATACGCCACAACGCGCAATTCGCCCGAGCCGTCGTTTATTGGGAATGAGATATAATCTACAAGTCCTTTCTTCTCGCCAACATAAGGATCTTTCTGAACTGAGCCTGCGACCTGCGACCTCGCGAAATTCATCATCGGCGTGATTTCCGATATCTTCTGCGTCGGAAGTTCCTTGGTTGTCGCCGCAAGATAGAGAAAGCCCAGCCCGACGAATGCGAGTACTAATGACACACAGCGCAGAGTTCGCATGATCGGCGGTCTGGCGGAATCAGCATCGCAATATGGACACACATCCGCCGGCCCTATGAAACGTTCACAGCTCGGACAAAATGCGCCTTGATTCTGGCTTGCGCCAGCATTCATCACTTCATCTCCCCATACTTAGCTTCATGGCTGTGTTTCCCCATCATCTCTTCCACAATCGTCGGGCAATATTGGACGCGATATTGCCGGTCGTCAAGCCTTGCCGTTCCAAATACGATTATCTTTCTTCCTACACGACGCGCCCAACCTTTGCGATGCCTTCCAGCCGGGTTTGACGATGTGGATGTTTTGGGGTATCTGTATGGCCGTGCCGGAGAAAACACAGCAGCAACGCGGCTTGACGATTCGATCGTTTATTGTGTGCCTTGTCGCCATGTTCATGATGGGCATCTGGATTGAATACGAGGAGCTGTACAACACATACGGCGGTCCCCTCGGCGAGAATTCGCCGGCAAACAGCGCTGTCGGAATAATCTGCGCCGTCCTCATAATAAGCGGCGCGCTCTATAAACTTCGTAAATCGCTCCGGCTAGCCACCGCCGAACTGGTCGTCATCTATGCCGCGCTGATCCTCGCCGCGCCGCTGATGACACAGGGATTATGGCACCGTTTTTTCGGCTTGGTGACCGGCATTCCACACTACCAGGATTTCAAGTCTTACGAAAGCCTGCCACCCATGCTCTGGCCGCACGGAGAAAATCTTGCGGCGAACGGCCGCTTCGAAAGAGGAATCGATGGATTCGTCCACGTTGGAGGCGGCACGTTCGACTGGTCACAAGTTGAATGGAAGAACAAACTCTGGAAATCGCCAGCGCTCAGCAACGGCAACAACCCGGATGCGCGGGCAACGCTCGCTCTCCCGCTTGCCCGCCGCGACAAGTCCGGCAGGGAAATCCTCGTGCCCGGCGAAAGCTTTCTCGTTACCGCGCTCGTGAAGGCTGACGGTTTCGTCGGCGACTCGTCCTATTTTATAAAGATGCAGGCCGATGACGGTCCTATCAGGCCTCTGCTTGTAAAT
This sequence comes from uncultured Victivallales bacterium, assembly GCA_964487695.1. Classification (GTDB taxonomy): domain Bacteria; phylum Verrucomicrobiota; class Kiritimatiellia; order UBA8416; family CAZASC01; genus CAZASC01. The sequence continues at coordinate 19,574 of CAZASC010000013.1, read as the reverse complement.
GCCGAATCGACAAGAGCGACGTTCGCATTACCAGGCGGACTGCACCGGATCGGCGTCGACCCCGTAATTATCCCGGCTGATCTGAAGGACAAACTGACTCTTTATTTCGGCATCGGCGGGCAGGGAACGCTGACAATTCAGGACATTCAATTCTTCAATATCGAATCTGTCGAAGGCCTCTACAGCGGGCGCAAGTTTGTGCGGGAAGAGAATCTGGCAGCGCTTGGTCCGAGCGAGCGTGACTTCACGGCTGTGCGGCCTGCGAACATGCTGAGCGTGGCGGGTACAAAGTATCTGGTTCAAGGTTACATACCCTTGCGGCAGTGGTTCTGGCCTGCGTTGACGTGGACCACATTGATCGGCGGCTTGTTCATCGGTTTCCTTGGACTGAACGTGCTGATGCGAAAGCAGTGGGCCGAGAACGAGCGACTCACCTTCCCGCTGACGATCCTGCCCAGGCAACTGTTCGCCGAACATGACTGCAACCCGTTCGACCTCGCTCAGGGCAAGCTCGCGATTCTCCGCAACAAACCGATGTGGCTCGGTTTCGCATTTGCGCTCCCGCTCGTGATCTGGAAAGGCCTGAAATTCTATTTTCCGTCGCTTCCGGGCACGACCGGAGAAGAAGTGGCATTCGTCAACTACGTCAGCAACCCGCTGCTCAAAGCCTGTCTTGCAAATGTCGGTATCGGAATCGGGACTGGCCTGGGCCTCTCGATGTCGGTAATGGCAATCTCGCTGTTGATAGAGACCGATATTCTTTTCACGCTATGGGCGACATTCGTCGTATTCCAGCTCTGGAATCTTTTCGGCAAGGCGTTCAATTTCACGGCCACGCCCGGCTACCCGTGGGAACATCAGCAAACGATAGGCGGTTTCATTGCCTACGCGTTCCTGGCCCTGTTCGTTGGACGGCAACATCTGACGAAAGCTCTACGCGCTGCCTTTGGCGGAGAGCATATGCCGGAACAATCTCAAGAAGTGGCATCTTATCGCACCGCAATCCTGATGGTTGCCGCTTCGTTTACAACCATTGCACTGTGGGCAATCTGGACAAAGATGGGCATGCTGGCCGGTCTGCTGTATTTCGGATACGTGTTGATCTGCGGATTTGCGTTGAGCAAAATCCGGGCCGAGATGGGCGCGCCGTGGGGCTACATTGTCCCATATTTCGGCATGTTTTTCGTCAACGCAATCGGCGGCTTCGCGGTTTTCAAATCAACGGGAATGCTTGTTGCGACAATGGCGTCCGGCTTCATGTGCACAGCCTGCTTCCTCTTTATCGCGCCCGCCCAAGTGGAGATGATGGAACTTGGCCGTCACTTCAACGTCAAGCCTCGCCACGTCGGCGCCGGTCTTGCGCTGGGCCTGCTCGGCGGACTCTTCATCGGCGGATTTGTTATGCTCTGCTGGGGATACGGATTCGGTGCGAACAATTTAAAAACGACGTGGCCTTATGATCAGAATCAGTACTACGATGGTTTTCGCGGAGGCGAACTGAACGCTGATCGCGCGCTCGAATCGGGTGTCAACGGCAAAACGCCCGAAAGCCAGCCTTTGAATTTTGTCAGCAATCCAGATGCGAAAGGTGTGGGAATCGGTCTGGTAATTACCGTGGCGCTGGCGGCGTTGCGCACACATTTCACCTGGTTCCCGTTCCATCCTCTCGGCTACGTGCTTGCGTCAACCTTCTTCATGAAAAGCTGCTGGTTCTATTTCTTTGTGGCGTGGTTGTTGCGATCCATTCTCTTCCGTATTGGCGGTGCACAAACCATCAGGCGCGGCCTGGCGCCATTCTGCGTCGGCATGTTCCTGGCCTGCCTTGCTTCCATCGTGATCTACGACATCGCCGGCATTCTCCTCAGGCTGAGCGGCATAACGGAGATTTATTGCAGAATACCATGAGTGAGCGGCAGTCCAATTTCGGGGCTCAATTGATTGTGGCGGCGTTGTTCGCGACGATAGGACTGGCAACTTTATACTGGTTCGTCACATTTGCCCAGCTGCCTGAACGACAGCCGCACCCAACGTACCGGCAGGATTATTCCGAGAAACCGCTTGAAGATATTCTCACCCGCAGCAACCTGGAAGAACGCGTGGCTGGGATTGCCGCTGCAAGCGCCGCGCCGGGCGAGCGGCAAGTGGGCCGCCTAAGCGGAAGTCCTGGCTTCTATCGAACCGAACAATTGATCACAAAAGCCTTCACTGCCGCCGGGCTGACATTGAAAACGCAGGAACTTGAAGTTGTCGTCCCAGTCACAGAAGTCTGCGAGATTCTCGATGCGCAGGGAAAGCCGCTTGATGGCGTGCAATTGTATCCGTTCGAGCCGTCGGGCCTTTGCACTGTCTCGCCGCCCAATGGCGAGATTTCGGCTAAACTCGTCCAAACCGAAAGCGCAGAACTGAAGTACTTTGCGGGCAATCAGCCGTCAAACTGCGTTATCCTGACCTCGCTTGACTCCGCAAGTGGATGGATGGAGATGGCTGGTGCCGGCGTGAAAGCCGTCATTGTCCGCGAAGATGAAGCAGCAAAATCGCTTCGCGCCGATCCTGATCGGCCGGGCGCATGGAAATCGCTGATCACTTCGCATGAAACGACATACCCGCGCTTTCTAGCTCGTGGCCCGATCGAGCAGTTTGCCAACTCCGAGATAAAGATCCGCTGCAAGGTGATATGGCAGACAAAGAAAGTGCGGAACATTATCGGCATATTGAGTTCCGATAAGCCGAAGCAGGAGGCGCTGATTCTCACGGCGTTTTACGACAGCAACTCCATTGTACCTGACCTGGCGCCCGGCGCGGAACAATCGCTTTCACTGGCCGCGCTGTTGGAATATGCGCGGGCGCTTGCCCCGTATCGCGGTCAGCTGGAACGCGATGTGATTTTTGTCGCGATGGCTGGCCACGCCCAGAACCTCGCCGGTGCGTGCAAGATGATGGAAGCCATCGAGACGTTTTCGCACAAGCGATCGGATTATCGGTCATTCGAGGCTCGTCGGGCTGACCAGGAACAGAAGTTGGACTGGGCAAAGAGGGCGGAGGAGATCACAGGCTATGATGACTCTTTTCTCTTGGAGCCGGGACGCCCTCGTCCCGGTGGCCACCGGCCTGAGGGCAGGCCGGCTCCAACATTCAATCTGCCCGCAAACGATGATCCTGATTTCCAAAAATGGTTCACGGAAACATTTAAGATTCCGGCTGGAGAAATTCATCTCGACAAGAAAGAGGCGGCTCTCCAAAGACGACTGGCATATATGCGGGCAGGGAGCCCAGTCTATCGCGATGGATTCGACTCCAGAAATGCAACCGACGAGGAACGCAAGTTGCCTGCAAACACGCATCCGCTGCTAAAAGCCTATCTCGATGCGAGGAACATCGAAACTCGTGCCGGCAATTTTGTCACGTTGCCGCTCAGCGAACTTTCGAAGAAGGAGGAATTCGCGGCATGGGACTATGCCAGTCGCGCACATAAGTTCTACGAACAGGCAGCTCAGTATCATGAGCAGCAGATCAAGGAGTTGAACGATCTCATTGCCGTTCGCGACTTGTTCGATGCATATAAGAGAACGCTGACAATCAATCTTGAGTTGTATTCCGGCGGCTGCCGCAAGCTGAAAGATTTATCCGTCCTCGTCGGCATGCAGAATGCCGGCACTGAAGTCGAACCGCAGATGACCGCTCTTTGCAACATGCTGATCGAGAAGACGCCCGTGCAAAACGGCGAGCCCTTTTTCAACACAATCTGGTGGGGCGCTCGCGACGCAAAAGGCAGCGACGAGCGTCCAACCCGGAATTCGCCGGAATTCGCCGAGCTTGAATCTGCAGCATGGTTCAAGTGCGGACGTATGGCTTTCACGGCGTGCAACTACGAGTTCTACCCTCCACGCGCCTGCACACCAGAAGACAGATTCGATGGGCTGTCACTGGATGTGGTGAACGACCACGTCAATGCACTTGGCAAAACAATTCTCGCCGTCGGATTTGGGCAAGTCGGATTCAAGACGCTGACCCATGAAGCGCGCACGGCGATCTGCTCGCTGAACGGCACTGTTTATGGCAGCGCCGGCAGTTCGACAATGCTCCCGAATCATCCGATGGGCCGGAACACTTTTGTTAATGCGATGCGCGATACGGACACTGGACTGCTGGTTGACCCGGAGAGCTATCGGAATAAACTCACCGATTACACAATGCGAGGCATCCGGCCATTTCCGATTCTACAGACGAACCCTTACGGCGAGTATGAGAAGGGGATCAACTTTGAATTCTACACCTGGAGCAAGGTAACGGTGGATGCGATGCGGCTGGATGACAACGGTCAGCCACTCTTCATCAGCGACGCAGCTCCCGCAAGTCAGTCGGTGTTTCATAACGTCAAATGCCCAGGCACCTCGCTTGCCGCAACAGGCTCGGCAGCGGCCAAACCGATAAACGTCGGCATGTTCAGATGTTCGCCGGTTGCATTATTCGATCAGATCAATCCGACTACCATGAAGCCTTTCCAGAAGATCGTTTACATGAGCAAAGCCGGCCTGTCCGAACCGGGCCACTATCACTTCGGAAACTACACCGCATTCATGGAGCCGGATTTCGTGTTTTACATCGGGCTGAAGGACGGCGCCGCAAGCAATGAAGAGATTCTCGATTACCGTGCATTCCTGCTGAACGTGGATTACGAGCAACCAGCATTCCAGCTACCGAATGGCATCAATGTAGCCGCGTCTGCTAAGACGCGGAACCGCGCCGCATCCGGCGCGGCTACAGATGAGCCCGAGATATACGGCAACGGCTACTTGGCCGCCGACACCCCGAACATTGCCATGCCTTGCTTTGACGCCGCCGCTTCCATGATCCGTACCGGCGAAAAGCGGCTGGAGTTGCAGAATAAATACGGCATGACGGATGAGCAAATGCTGGACTTCCACAAGCGCGCCATGGACTGGCTTGATATTGCAAAGACGAAGCTGGCCTCATGCGATCCAGCCACAGCTGTGAACGCGGCAGGAACGAGCCTTGCTTATGCGATGAACAATCATCCCGTCATCCGTGCGCGAATCGGTCAAGCGGTTATCGGTATACTCTGGTATCTGGGCATACTTGTGCCGTTCGTGTTTTTCTTCGAGAAGCTCATTTTCTGTTTCACCGACATCAGAAAACAGTTGCTTGCCAACGGCCTCATATTCCTTGCGGTGTTCGGAATTCTGCGCGCCTTTCATCCGGCATTCCAGATGGTGCGTTCGTCACTCATGATCTTGCTCGGTTTCGTAATTCTTTTGCTGACATTACTCGTGACGCTGATGGTGGGCGGCAAGTTCAGGCAAAACATCAAGGACCTGCGACGCCGGGAAGGTCAGGTCGGAGGCACGGACATCAACCGCGGAGGCATGGTCGGCACGGCCTTTATGCTTGGGCTCAACAACATGCGTCGTCGCAAGGTGCGCACAAGCCTAACCTGCGCTGCGCTGATACTGCTCACATTCGTGATGATCTGCTTTACATCGGTTACAAACGATCTCGTCAGTGTCGAATACGCAATCGGTCACTCGGCCTGGAATGGCATCCTCATCCGCGACCAGAATTATCGCAATCTTGACGACTCGCAGATATCAAATATCCGTCAGATTTATGGCGGTCGTTTTCCGATCGCGACGACAAAATGGCTGACCAGTCCGCAATCGGCACGAAATACCGAGCTGGTCATAGATCGCGATTTAGAGGTCGAAGGGATAAAGGTATCGAAGCGTGCAACGGTCAATGCCGCCATTCAGATGGAATGGAATGGCGCTTACTTGAGCTCACGGCGGCAATCCTTTGCCGCCACTTCGAACGGAAACGGACTTGTCTTCGAACCATTCGGTCTTGCCCGTTGCCTGCTGACACAAATCAAGCTGCTCGAGACAGCACGGCGAGAGAAGTCGGTAAACTACGCGATCCTGCCCGAGCCCGTCGCGCGTGACTTGAGTATTTCTATTGATGACGTGAACAACGGCCATCCTGCCGTCAGGATTCGCGGCATGGAATATGAAGTCCTAGGGATAATGGATCCGCAGGAGTTGATGAAAAGCCTTGGGCCTGACGGCAAGTCTATTCTGCCGTACGATCTGAACAGCGTACAGGCAATGGGCACGAAAGGCAGCAAGGTGTTGATTCCCGAAGATGTTGGGCGGTTGACCGGTTCACAGGTCGTGATTCTCAATCAGATGCCGCCGCTTAAGCCAGCCGAGGAACAGATCGTTACAGTGTTCTGCTCGATCCTGTTTCCTAAAACAACGTACCGATTACGACCGGACGATCCTGAACGGACGGCAATCGAATACAAGGAGCAGCGGCAGCTTGTTCTCGATCATCTTGAGCGGACCGGCGAGCCCGCCTTCTATGCAATTGACGGCATGGCCTGCTATGGCTGCCGCCAGCGTGCCAGAACCATCACGGGCTTATTGCAACTGCTTGCGCCGCTCCTGATAGCGGCGCTGACCGTGTTCAACACAATGCGCAGTTCGGTGTATGAACGCAAAGAGGAGATATACGTTTATAACGCAGTCGGTATCGCGCCGAACCATGTGTTCTTCATGTTCATGGCTGAGGCGTGCGTTTACGCGGTGGTCGGTGCAATGTGCGGCTACATACTGAGCCAGGGAACAGGGCGGATACTTACCGCGCTGAACCTGACCGGCGGAATGAACATGGATTACAGCTCGATTGAGACGATCTATGCCTCGCTGGGGATCGTCGCGGCTGTTCTGCTTTCCACAATAATCCCGGCGCGCGATGCGATGCGACTTGCCTCCCCAAGCGGTGTGGCGAGTTGGACAACGCCGGTTGCGCAAGGCGACATTATGGAATTCAACCTGCCGTTCACGTTCACTCCGCACGACCGCGTGGCAGTGGTCGCCTATTTCAATCGCTGGCTCGACTCTAATGGCGAGGGCAGTTCCGGCCCGTTCTTCTGTTCGCCGCCGGAGATGGGCCTGATGGAAAAAGAACACAAACGAGATCCTGATTTGGTGGGGCGAACCGTCCCCGGTGAGACAACGCAAGTGAAAGACCATATACAGAGCCATAGTGACTTTCACAATCTTCTTGGCGCTTCCATGGACGTTTCCTGCTCCGACTCGGCAGGGACGCCTCGCCTTACCTTTGAAGACTACAAGACTGATCAACAAATTCCGTCTCTCGTCAGCACAATCTGGCTCAAGCCATACGATCTAGGCCTTTCACAGAGGCTTGAAATATCACTACCTCCCGATCCGGAAACCGGCGAATATATTGCGCGAATCAAACTCACACTCCTGAGCGGCAGCATGGTGTCGTGGAAGCGGAGGGTGAAGCAGTTTATTGGCTCACTCCGCAAACAGTTCCTCAACTGGCGCGCCACAACCCAGCAGGATCGCGATGAAATGTTCGCCGAGGCAGAAGGGATATTGGGTAGCAGAATTCAGGAGTCAGAAGTCAGAATCCAGAATGAGGCAGCCAAACCGCGGATTACCGAATTCTGAATATCGAATGTCGAAGTGCCTGACGGTCCAGTTTGTCTCCGCACTTCATTATTCTGAAATCATGATTCGTCAATCTGCGGTTCAATCTCGACGCCATGAGATGGCGCTTTCAACTCAAGCTCGAGCAACACCGACATATAGTTTGAGCCCAAGTGCCCCCACCACCTTGAGAATCGTGTCGAAGTCCGGACTACGTTCGCCGGACAATGCCTTGTACAAGCTCTCGCGCGATAGACTCGCAGCCTTGGTAACGCTGGACATGCCCTTGCCTCGGGCAATATCACCGAGCGCCTTTGCGACAAACGCAGCGTCGCCGTGAGCCTCCTCTAAACAGGCTTCAAGATAAGCTGCCATTTCCTTTGGACTCCGCAGGTGCTCCGCCACATCATAACGACTGGTTTTTGTCTTGCTCATCGAGCCGTTGTTGGTTGTTCATTGCGTGTTTAAGTTCATCTGGCGTTAATGGCTCAGGTTTCCTTGTATGCAACATCGTATGACAGTTGGGGCAAACAGGAAGCATATCAGTTTCGGGATGGACGATTGCTCCCCCATTCTGTTCGAACACCGCAACTGGCCGTAGATGATGAACATGTGTAAACTCTATCGGTTCTCCCGCAGATTTGCAGAAGCGTGCAAGAATCGAGCAGGGAAGACAAGGAGGGAAAGAGGGGAAACGGAGAATTGGAATGTTGGAATAATGGAAAGATGGCGGCTACTACAGTATGTCCAAGCCAATGTATTTTGCCATCAGATCGAAATCCGAATCGTTATGCACGATCTTGAGGCCATGTTCGGAACAAAAAGTGCCGATCAGAATATCAATCGTCTTTCGCACAGTCACACCTTTTGATCTGAGAAGCCGGTAGTTGGCCGCAGATTTCTCAGCAATGGTGAATCCGACCATGTCGAATTGCGGCAGTGCCAGTAGAAGAGACGAAACCTCGTCTCGCTCGCGAGGCGAACGAATGCCCTGCATAATCTCGCAATACACAAGATCGCCGATCCCGACAAGATCCCGATCAAGACATCGCTCGACCTTCTTTACGACATCCGGAAGGCCGCCCCTGAAGTATTCAATCCATGCTGACGTATCAACAATGACCATGTCAGTCCCGTCTCATTTCTTCAAGATCGCCTTCCCATGCGATCTTGCCTTTCAGGCCACGGAGTAGCTTCTGACTGTTGACCTGCACCAACAGGCGCAAGGCCGATTCGATTACGGACCTTTTTGTCTGACATCCGCTGGAACGGAGAGCATGTGCCATCAGTCTGTCATCAATCACCACATTCGTTCGCATAATACACCTCCATCATGTGTATAGATCATACACATTAAGGCATGTCTTGTCAACTTCCAACCTGATACTTATCAAGCGCAGATTGGAATGCTGGAATAATGGAAGGATGAAGAAACAGGGCGTAGCATCGGGATTGAACAGCAAATTGACGAACCGCAGAATAATGAATATCGAAGGTCAGACAGGAGTGCCCGTTCACCTCGATATTCTGCGGTTCAGTATTCGGCAATCTGCGGTTTTTCCAAAAGGCTCCCACCATTCCAATATTCCATTCTTGCCTCTGAAAAACGGACTGGCACTGCGGGCTGTTGGCCGATAGTGTCTTGTTTCAGCCATGTTCGACAGAAACAGAGCAAGTACAGACCCGGAACTTGAAGTCTACCGCTCCGTCATGGAGACTCCGACGGAGTTCAAGAACGGCTTCACATGGGTCACCGTCGCGGGCGCATTCTTCTGCGGGCTCCTGATGATGCCGGGCGCGATCTACCTCAGCCTGATCACCGGCGGCGGACTGGCCGCGGCCTGGGTCACGCTCATCATCTTCTCCGAAGTCAGCCGCCGCGCCATGCGGGCGATGAGCAAGCAGGAACTGGTGATACTGCTCGCCGTGGCAGGCGCAATGGCTGGCGGGGGCCCGATAGCCCAGCTCGTCTGGCGTCAGTATTTCGTCCAGAGCGAAGCAGTCCGTGATGTCGGCCTGCTCGGCAAGTTTCCCTCTTGGTTCTGTCCGCAGCCGGGAAGTGATGCAATCGTCGGCCGCAACCTTTTCCACAGCGCGTGGCTGGTCCCGATATTCCTGGTCTTCTTCATGCACGTGATCGGTCGCATCTCTAGCTACACGCTTGGCTACTTCTTTTTCCGCGTCACCTCCGACGTCGAACGTCTCCCCTTCCCTTTCGCCGGAATCAACGCCCAAGGCTCAATGGCTCTGGCAGAGTCGGGCGAGAAGAAGACGACATGGAAATGGAAAATGTTTTCGCTCGGCGCAATGATCGGGCTGGCATTTGCTACGGTGCAAATCGGAATTCCACTTGTAACAGGCGCGTTGCTGACCAAACCAATCCAGGTGATTCCCCTGCCATGGTTCGATTCGACTGTGCTTACTGAAAGTCTGCTGCCCGCAACGCCCACAGGACTTGCGATTGACCTTGGACTTGTCATTGTCGGCATGGTCGTTCCGTTCTGGGCCGTGGTCGGCACGGGCTTCGCCATCCTGCTGACGCTGGTAATGGACCCACTTCTGTACCGATTCGGCGTTCTGACCCGGTGGCAGCCCGGCATGGACACAGTCGCGACGACATTCAACAACTCGATTGATTTCTGGATGAGTTTCACGTTAGGAGTGACTGCCGCAGTTGCGCTGATCTCCATCTATCAGACCGTCCGTGACATTGTTCGCAAGACCTGCGAACTGCGGCAAAACCGCGAAGAAGGGAAGCGTGGAAATATCTGGAAGACACCCATGGGCCGCGGCGACTTCGCGTCATGGATCGCGTTGGCAATCTATTCTGTTTGTTCGGGTCTCATCGTCTGGGTCTGCCACCGGTTGGTGCCCGGCTTTCCGGTGCTGTTCCTTCTGTTCTTCACATTCATCTACACACCGCTTGTCTCGTACATCAATGCCCGCATCATCGGCATTGTCGGCCACAACATCGAGATTCCGTTCGTGCGCGACGCGGCATATATCCTGTCCGGCTACAAAGGCGTCGAGATATGGCTGGCTCCAGTCCCGGTCGAGAATTTCGGAGCACGCGCACAGGATTTCCGGGCACAGGAGCTCACCGGCACCAACTTCTGGTCTTATGTCAAAGCTGACTGCCTGATCGTTCCGCTGAGCTTCATGCTGAGTTTCGTGTTCTGGGCGTTCATCTGGCATTCGGGCGCGATACCATCGGATCTTTATCCATATGCGCAGAAGATGTGGGATCTGACCGCAAAGAATACCGTACTGCTCTATTCGGCGACACTGGACACCGGTGGTGCTAAACCGCTCTTCTATCAGGCGCTGCATCTGCCGGTGATCGGCGGCGCATTCGGGTTCTCGATAGTCGTGTTCGCACTGATGTCAGCATTCAGTCTACCAGTCATGGCAATTTACGGATTTGTGCAAGGCGTGGGCAGCATGCCGCACGGCTTCGTGCCGCTCGTGATCGGCGCAATAATCAGCCGGTTCTATCTCCAGCGTAAGTTCGGACAAAAGCGGGTACTCGAAGTCATGCCCGTAATCGCAGCCGGCTATGGAACCGGAGCGGGCCTGGTGGCGCTGATTGGAGTGGCGATTAACCTTATTATGAACGCGGTGTCGTCGAGTCCGTTTTGAGAGGAAAGCTCGAATATCGAATATCGAAATCCGAAACAATATCGAAACTGAAAGAAATGGATAAAACATGGAAGAAACAAAGAAACCTTACGATTTAGAGGATCGCACGTTTGCATTAGCCGCGAACGTTCGAGTATTCGTTAAAGAGCTGCCCAAGACGGATGGTAACTATGAGGACATTAGACAGTTAATCCGATCTTCAGGTTCAGTGGCAGCTAATTACATCGAGGCAAACGAGGCTTTAAGTAAGAAGGACTTCCTTCTTCGTATAAAGATATGCCGTAAAGAGGCAAAAGAAAGTCGTTTATGGCTCCGCCTACTGGAGACCAACAGCGCGGCAACGGAACATAAGCGAGCCGCGTTGCTACAGGAAGCCACCGAACTGATGAATATTTTCGGGGCAATTGTTCGAAAGAGCGAATAGACGGTAATGTTTCGAGCTTTGAGCATTCGACATTCGGTATTGTTTCGGATTTCGATATTCGGATTTGTTTGGTGAGTATATGGAGAACATAGGAACTCAAGTCAGTCTTCCTTTCAGCCGCGCTTTCCAGATCGCGCTGCAAGGGATCCGCAACAGGCTTGGGCGGTCGCTGGTGACTATGTCCGGCGTCATGCTTGGCATTGCGTTCCTCATGTGCACGATCACGACACAGCTCATCGACAAAACAGTAAACAGGGAGCGCAAGCTGCGCCAGACGGTCAATCTGATGGAAAATGTCCTGAAATCGGAGATTGGCGCCGTGCAAGGCAAACGCATCGCAGTAGCAGCGTTCGGCGCCATTAGCGAATCGGAACGGACGCTGATCGCCAGCATCGTTGCCGCGGGCCCAGTGGAACTGCGCGGATACGGTGTTGAGGCTGCGGGTGTCACAAGATCGGGAGCCAAGGACCTTGCCGCGGACGCATCAGTTGTCTTGATTTTCGGCGACAGTAAACAATGTCCCCTGTCCCTCGCCGAACTCACCGCCTGCATGACGCGGAAACTGGCGCTCGATACCCGCGCCGATCGCGCATTTACTGGAACGCCCGATCCTTCAATTCGCCGCGAATTGTTCTTCGGCAAACAAATCGAAGAGCAGGCAAGCAAACAGCGCATTGAGGCACAACGGGAGAGATCACGTTTGATTTGGATAGTGGCTGTTTCACTATGCGTTACCGTAATTGGCGTTGCTAACGCGATGCTGATGTCTGTGACGGAGCGATTTCGCGAGATCGGCACAATGAAATGCCTCGGCGCGCTTTCTGGTTTCATCCGCACATTGTTCCTGATTGAAAGCGCTCTGATCGGGTTTACCGGTTCAGTCGTTGGTGCTGTGAGTGGCGCGCTGTTCACCATGCTTGTCTACAGCTTCACGTATTCGTTCGCGACGGTGTTCCTTTCGATGCCGTACGACCGGCTTGTGCTGGCTGGGATGACGGCGGTCGTTATAGGCACAATCCTGGCGATGTTAGCGGCTCTGTATCCAGCACGCGTAGCTTCGCGCATGGTTCCCGCGTCCGCGCTGAGGAGCACGGTCTAAGAATGCCGAGTGTGGATTGCCGATTGAAGAATGAGTAGATATCAAATGAAACGAGACAGAATCATAGCCAGAGCGATTGACGTGAAGCGCAAGTACGCGCTTGGCGGCGAAACTGTTTGGGCACTAAGAGGCATCTCGATGGACATCTACGAGGGCGAATATCTCTCGATCATGGGGCCATCTGGTTCCGGCAAATCAACTTTCTTTAATATGATCGGCGGACTCGACAAACCAACTTCAGGCAAGGTTTACATAGACCACGTAGACATCGCCCAGCTCGATCCTTACGAACTTGCCTGGCTGCGCTGCAGGAAGATCGGCTACGTCTTCCAGACATTCAACCTCATCCAGGTGATGTCCTGCATCGAGAACGTGATGCTGCCCATGTCCTTTGCCGGCAAGGACAGCGAAGAGGCTCGCGATGAGGCGATGCGTATCCTGGAGCTGGTAGGGCTCGGCAATCGCCCACTCCACAAACCCGCTGAACTGTCGGGCGGTCAGCAGCAGCGCGTCGCAATCGCCCGCGCACTGGCTAATTCGCCAGACATTCTCCTTGCCGACGAGCCGACAGGGAACCTGGATTTGAAGACCGGCGAGGAGATAATTCGTCTATTTCGCAAATTGAGCGACGACCTTGGAGTGACCGTCATCGCCGCCACGCACGATCTCAAGATGCTGAAAGCGTCAGACCGCATCGCATGGATTGACGACGGCCGGCTCGCAAAGATCACGACAGCGGAGGAAGTGAAGATTGAGGTTGAGGAAGTGAAATGAAGTGCCGATTAAGGATCGGCGATTGAAGAATTGTGAGAAGGCTCAATGTTCAATGCTCAATTCTCAATGTTCAAGTCGGAAGGAAAGATGGCATATTGTTCTGCCCTTCCTCACTTAAGAATTGAACATTGAGCATTGAGCATTGAACATTCTAGTGCAGTCATGAAACTGGACAAGATCATAGCCAGAGCCGTTGACGTGAAGCGCAAGTACGCGCTTGGCGGTGAAACCGTATGGGCTCTGAACGGGATCTCGATGGACATCTACGAGGGCGAATATCTTTCGATCATGGGGCCGTCGGGTTCCGGCAAGTCCACTTTCTTCAATATGATCGGCGCGCTGGATATTCCAACCAGCGGCATGATCGAATTCATGGGCACAGACTTGTTCTCACTGCCGGAAGAAAAGCAGGCTTGGCTTCGTTGCAATAAGATCGGCTACATCTTCCAGACGTTCAATCTGATCGCGGTCATGAGCGCGCTTGAGAACGCCGCATTGCCCAGGATTTTACGCGGTGAAACGCGGAAAGAAGCCGACACCCGAGCGGCGGCCACGCTCGAAATGGTTGGACTGAAAGACAGGATGCAGCACCTGCCGGAGCAGCTTTCCGGTGGACAGCGCCAGCGCGTCGCCATCGCCCGCGCTTTGGCAAATGCGCCGGCAGTGATTCTTGCCGACGAACCCACCGGCAATCTGGACAAGAACACAGGTGCGGAAATCATCGAACTGCTGAAGAGACTTCAGTCCGAAAATGGAGTTACGGTCATCGCCGCCACACACGACACAAGGATGCTGGATATTTCTGATCGCATCGCCTGGGTTCGCGACGGCAAACTTGAACGCATCGAAGACCGCGCCAATGTGAGAATCAAGACAGGCGAGTTACGGTAGCACTGACAGAACTGATTCCCATGTTCTGATATCATGGATCTTTGCCTACTGCTTCGCGTTTTCCTCGGGTGGCTTCATCTTGCTGAAGCTGCGGTAGACAAGGAGGTCATAAATTATTTTCAGTCCGCCTGAAACGAGGAACGGCGCGCTGAACAGCAGCGGATTGGCTAGCATTAATCCTCCCAAAACGGGAGACATGGATGCGCCCACCGAGCGGGCAATGCTGGTCACGCCCGATGCTGCGGACCGCTCGTCGGGACTCACGATTGCCATCGTATAGGACTGGCGCGTCGGAACATCCATCTGAGAAATGCTGAATCTGAGCAGCAGCACAATAATCGCCGATGTCAGGTTGGGCATGAAAGGGACGAGACACAACAATAAGTTCGATGGAATATGGGTGAATACCATGGTGTTTATCAGGCCGATGCGTTTGGCGACATGCGTTGCGGAAAGAGCCGAAACGCCGGCGAGCACATTGGCACCAAAGAAGATGGAACCCAGCATTGCAGCGTCGATTCCATACTTGATATGAAACCAGTAAGCCATGAGGCTCTGGACGATGAATCCACCCGCAAACGCGTCCAGCGAAAATAGTACACTCAACTTTATCACCGCGTTGCGGGACCTGTGTAGTCCCAGCAGGCGCGGAGTCTTCGCTATTTCCATTACGGCGTTTGCCTCGACGGAAGAGGAGACAGCGAGAAATATCAGGGCCAGCAATGCGTTCGCAACAGCATATGCAATCAATATGGCGCGATAAGAATCCAGCGAGCTGAAGCCTGCGTGTTGCAATGATTGAACAATCATACCGCCACCCAGCGCGCCCGCCGCCGTGGCGAAGGATCCAACAAGATTGTACCATGCAAACACTTGCGTCCGCCGGTCGTCCGGCACGAGCTGCGATAATGCGGCCTGTTCTATCGCAAGAAACGGGCCTATCTCGTTCCCACTTGGGCTGATCACGCCGATAATGGCGGCAAACATCAATAGAACAATGTTGTTCGTCAGAACGAAAGCAGCGCCGCCGAAAATCATGAGCAACGCGCCGAGTATCAGCATTCGGCGCCTGCCGATGCGATCGGCGGATGTGGTGATCCACAGCGTTATGGGAATATCGCCAACGAGGATCAGCGACAACAAAAGGCCGATCTGCTTATCGCTCAGTCCAACCTGCGCGAGGTAGAGCGCCAGTGTGATGGACAGGAATCCGTACGCGAAAAGGCGGACGGTTCGTGTCGTGAAAAGGATTATCGCATCAATCTTTGATCGTTGCATTTGTATCACCTGGGCGAGGACGCCCCGGTTCCAGTTTGGGAAACACCGTTTGTATTAAGTTTCTCCGCCGTTTGCCTTGCACTTTTACCATCGCACTTTGGCGATTGGAGACTCGCCAGCACCACGAGCACAGGAATGAAGATGAGAAGCAGGCCGCAAAAGAAAGCGGCGATTGCGTATTTCGTCTTCCGAAACCGGAGAAGGAAGAATGACCATACGAAGATCTGTATGCCGATGGCGAACGTGAGAAAGATAACTATTGTCGCTATAATATTCATGCTTCCTTACTTGAAAATTGGATATTGAGTGTTGAATATTGAATATTCTTCTTCCTTCTTCTCACCCAGCTCGAAACATCTGTCCTATCCGCTTCCCAAGCAAGCTCGCGGCCCAGAGGATTCCGGCTGCCAGCAGCGCCATCGCCCATACTCCCATTGCCGAAGCAACGTTGATTCCATTTTCGAGACTGTCCATCAAGCCGTAAATTGCCTTGGTAATCGGATAGAATCTTTCCGACTGCGCCAGGATCAGACTGTCCGACACTTCGAGCATCGAGAAGGAGAAACACAGGATTCCGCCCGCAAGTAAATTCGCGGCGATGAGTGGCAGCGTCACCCGCCATACAACGCGCAACGGGCGGGCGCCGAGATTGGCGGCAGCTTCCTCGTACGTGCGGCTGACCTGCTCAAGCCCGGAATGGGCTGAGCGGACCATGTAAGGCAGCCGGCGGATCGAATAGCTCGCGGCAAGTAGAATCATTGGATTAAAGCGGGGATCGAGAAGCGTTCCCTTGAAAGCGCTGCCGAAACAGCCCATATAGCCGAACGCAATCACGATGCCAGGCACGGCAAGCGGCAGCATGGCTATCGAATCAAGAAAATCGCCACCTATGACCCTTCTTCGAACGCACAGCCACGCGATTCCGAATCCGAGCAGGATATCCAGCAGAGTCGCAGACAGCGACAGGCCGAGGCTGTTCACCAACGCGGTGCGTGTTATGTCGTCGCCAAGGGCCCGGTCGAAGAACTTCAGAGTGAACCCCTCCGGGAGGATTGTCAAGAACCAGCGATGACTCGACGCCAGCAGAATCACACTGATATGCGGGATCACGCCGAGAACCACAATCGCGCCAAGCAGGAGATACACCAGAAGAGTTCCGGTCGCCGATAGCGGCGACTCCTGACGCTCTACGCTGAGGCGTCCGAGCGTTGCCACATCGCGGTTGCGGGATGTCAGACGTTTGCCGATCCAGAACCCTATAACAGACACCAACAGGACAAATGTCACCTGCGCGTAACCGACCGGATTTGTGCCTATTTCGGACACGCTATCAAAGATCATTACAGGGAGTATCCGGCGCATTCCGAAAACGAGAGGCGTCCCTAACTCTGTAAACGACCAGATGAAGACCAGTACCATGCCCGCAAACATGCCGGGCGCTGCAAGCGGCATTGTGATCCTCCTGAAAATGCGGCGCGGGCTGGCACCCAGATTTGCAGCCGCTTCTTCAAGGGAAGGATCTATATTAGCAAGCGCAGCCACGAGATTCAGATACATGACAGGGAACAAGTGCAGCACTTCGAGAATCACCACTCCAAACAGCGGATAACGGCCCAGCCAGTCAACAGGGCCGTCAACCATGCCAAGCTTCATCAGCAGAGTGGTCAACGCACCGCAGCGCGAGAAGACGATCTTCATGCCGACCGCGCTCACGAATGGCGGCAGGATCATTGGAAGCAGCAGGAGCGCGGCCCAGACCGTTTTGCCGAAGAAAGAACGGCGCGCAAAAAGCCACGCCAGCGGCAGCGACAGAATGACACATCCGATCGTGACTAAGGTAGCGATCAGGAAACTGTTGCAAACGGCTTCGAGTTGAATTTGATTCGTGACGAGCGAACGCAGATATAGAAATGTAAATCCCTGCTTGTCCACGCACGCGCGGCTGAAGACGTGCGCCACCGGCCACGCAAGGAAGAAAGCCAGAAATGCGGCAATCCCAAGCGCAATCAGAATT
>CAZASC010000013.1:0-1880 GCA_964487695.1 uncultured Victivallales bacterium | reverse complement strand
ACACGATTGAGGAGCGTCGCCTTGAGCGCGACACCGTTCGCATCCAGTACGACGGTCACGGTTGCGCCATTCATGCGCACTGATTTAATCTCTGCATCAAAATGATTAGCCGGTCTTCCAATTTGGTCTGCCAATCCGACATTTTCCGGCCTCACGAGACATGTCACCGCTGTTCCCGACAACAACATACGTTCGCTAGTGCTATGCGCTTCCCATTCGCCAAGCGCGGTTTTGACAGTCACAACGCCGTGCTCAGTCATCACGACATGCCCAGGCAGTATATTGGCTTCGCCCAAAAACTCGGCAGAAAACAAGTTCGGGGGGCGATGATACAGCTCGCGAGCAGGACCGATGGCGCTGACTTTGCCAGCGGAGAGAACAGCCATGCGATCGGCAAGCGAAAGAGCCTCAGTCTGATCGTGCGTGACGTAAACAAATGTTATATCGCTTCTCGCGTGAAGCTTTCCGATTTCGTCGCGCATCTCTACTCGCAGCCGGGCGTCGAGATTGGAAAGAGGTTCGTCGAGCAGGATGATTCGCGGATTTAATACGAGCGCACGGGCCAGCACAACGCGCTGTTGTTGTCCGCCCGAAAGCTGACCCGGCATCCGATTCTCAAGTCCATCCAGTTCGACCAACCGCAGGACTTCCCCAACTTTGGCGGCAATTTCGCTTCGGGAAATACGGCGTTCGACGAGACCGAAAGCGATGTTCTCTCTGACATTCAAATGCGGCCAGAGTGCGTAGTTCTGGAAGACCATCGGAGCGCCGCGCTGGTGTGGCGGAAGAGCCAGAATGTCCTTTCCGTCAAACCTGATTGTGCCGGAATCCGGCTTCTCGAGTCCTGCAAGGATTCGCAGCAATGTTGTCTTGCCACAACCTGACGGGCCGAGCAGGAAGAACATTTCCCCGGCGGCAACAGAGAACGACACGTTGTCCAGCGCTGTAACTTGGCCGAAGCGCTTGGTTACGGAGGAAACTTCTATGGCGCAAGGCATATTCAACATTCCTTTCGATCTGCCGGATACTAGCCAAGACCGGATATAGTAGTCAACAAACGGCACAGAAACATGGTTCGTACCGACCTGGCGAGGGCTAAAAATAATGCTCTTGTGTAGGAGCGGCTTGATGCCGCGAGGAATGCTCAAGGCGCTTTGCCCAATCATCGCGGCGTAAAGCCGCTCCTACGATTTTATCTCGTTTTCATCAATCTACCGTCATAGCCTGCAATCGCCGGATGGTTACTGACCACATGGTGAACCTGTCGAAGGGCGCAAATGCCAAAAAAAGGTTTTTTCAGTACTTGCCACGAGTTCTCCCAAAATATCGACTATAACGCACATTGACAGCATGGAATAAGGGCAGAACAAGTGGAGCCAACGACTGGAGTCGAACCAGCGACCTGCGCATTACGAATGCGCCTGTAGTGCTGTATTTACAGGACTCATCTTCATATTGGTTACTTTATGTACTTGACTTCGCACCCCTAGTCCCTTAGTTTGCCGCATATACAAGCAAACAAGCGCGACAGGGGGAAGCATGAAAAAGAGAACGGGATTCTTGGTGAAACGCGGTGCAACTTACTATGCCCGCTGGAATGTCAACGGTAAGGCGTTTCAACAGAGCACTGGCAAGAAAGACAAACGCCAAGCACAGACCGAGCTTGATCGCATTATGACGCCTTTCCTTCTCCAAGATCGGGAGAAGACGCTTGAACACTTGAAAGGCGAAATTGACGGCACACGAACCGCGCTGGTGAAGATCGAAGAAGAACGAAACCCACCGCTGCTTCTCTCTCAGGCTTGGAATGCTTTTGAGAAGTCGCCTAACCGCCCGGACTCAGGGGAAAGAACTCTATGGGATTACGCCGGACACTTCGA
>CAZASC010000012.1:0-62214 GCA_964487695.1 uncultured Victivallales bacterium | reverse complement strand
TTTAAACACAAACCGACACATCCCATCTTTTCTAGTCGTTAATATAATGCTTTCTGCTGCGCTCCGTCAATAGAATTTTTTTCATGATTTTACGAAGCCGAATATCATCCAAATTTATGACGTCCCATTGACAAGTTCGTACGCAACCAGTCAACAAATAAGGGACATCGAAAGTATCCGTTCGCTTGAAAAGAATCATTGACGATCGCGACATGTGACACTATTGTATCACTATGAAAACTGAACTTGTAACCACTCTAAAACGTCAGGCCACCAGGCTTATTTCAGAACTTCAGGATGCCCGTTCGCCGATTCTGATTACCGAGCACGGCAGGCCGGCAGCATATCTTGTAGACGTTAAAAGCTTCGAAGCACAACAGGATCGAATCCGAATTCTTGAAGGTATAGCGCGCGGCGAGCGCGCCCTGCAACAGGGAAACATCCTTACCCATGACCAGGCGAGAAAGAAGATGAAGAAATGGCTCGCCTGATTTGGACCGAGCCAGCGCTTAAAGATCTGGAGACAATTGCAGAATATATTGCATTGGACAAACCAGATGCAGCGCAAAGATACGTCAAGAAGGTTTTCACGGCCATAGAGCGACTAACGCAATTCCCAAAATCAGGATCAGTTCCATCGGAAACGATGAATTTACCATATCGCCAGGTTGTCATTCCACCCTGTCGCGTATTTTACAGACACGACAACGATTATGTTTTCATCATCTTCGTCATGAGATCTGAACAACATCTACAGCAAGACTTATTGATCGAAAGAGACAAAGATCGAGCGAATTAGAGCAATTCATTCGCCTGCCGGCGGCGTGGCCTCTGCAGGGGTATCTGCGGCCGGTTCAGATTGATCGATCGGCGGCAGCACGCCTTCCGACACAAGCTGCGAGTCCATCTCCGGAGTAAGTTCCAGCGGCAAAGGCGGACCATTGGCACCGCGCGCCCGTATGAGATCCATTTGATAATTCTTCAGGTGTTTCTCCAGTTCTTCGCCGGTCATCGTTGGAGGTTGCAGCTCCCTTATTGAAACACTGTCACGGCGGCTTTTTATCCGATTCGCAAATGCGGCGTGCCTGCCTGAATCAACTGCCTTTACGGAAGGAGACACCAGGCTTTGCTGCTGTCCATTCGTCTGGTCGCTGTTCATATTGAGCCACTGCGAGTCCGAGCCCTTCTTCAATAGCGCCGATTCCGAACCATAGTCCGCATCTACAACCTCTATTCCGTCGTCGCTCTGTTCCCCGACGGAAAGGTAATAGGATTTGTTTCCAGCTTTGACATCCACAAACCCCACCTTCAAGTCGCCATTCTCACCTTCCGTGATGGCTACCATTTTCAAGTCCCTTATAAAGGATTGGGGGCTGGGCACGGAATTTGAGCCCACATTGTCCGGCGGTGGCTCGCCAAAAGGTTCGCGATCCAGAATCACCTGGTAGTGCGAAAAATCAGCGGCGTCTCCGGCTACAGCCGTGTGCGAAAACGCAAGAACCAGCAGCGAAAACGACACTGTCAGGATTTGTGTTATTGTCTTCATCGATTTTCAGGCGACAGCGTAGCATTCGGGTACCATCAATGCAACTCTGGATATGCCCACCAAAATTGTCGCCTAAGAACGGTTGTTCTGCTTGAGAACATGCATTTCACACAACATTTTCGCGGCGGTCGGAACGACCGCCCTCACAAAGAGTTTCTCTGTCGTAGAAGGACCGCTTACTCACCGAAAAGCTGTGAGAAGCGGTGTGAGAAATGCGGGCGAGGCGATGATGCTGGCACCGATAAATCCCAACAATTATTTTGCACAGGTTGTTTTCGGTGTGGTATCTATTCACTCACGATGAGCAATATAAGCGGTTTCTTCACCGATATTGAGCGGGATTATCCGGACTATCTGCGGGACGAGTCGCGCCGGACCGGCAAAGCGGCTTCCATTTCGTTTCCCAAGACCGGCGAGGAATTAAGAGAACAGCTCAAATTTGCACACGAACGCAGTTTGCCCGTCACAATTCAGGGCGCGCGTACCGGAATTGCGGGCGGAGCAGTACCGGAAGGCGGACATATTCTTAATCTAAGCCGCATGAACAAGATATTGCAACTCCGCTACGAGGCATCGCAAAACGCGTATTTTGTCACCGTACAGCCGGGTGTTCTGCTATCGGAACTCAGACTTGCAATAGCCGCAAATGACCTTGGAATAATCCAGCCGCAGACATCGGGGCCGCCAGTCTCGGGCTATTTTCTGCCTCCAGATCCGACCGAAACATCCGCCTCCATTGGCGGGATGACAGCGTGCAACGCCTCCGGCGCACGGACATTTTTTTATGGTTCGACACGCAAGTCCGTGGAACGAATTCAAGTGATATTGATAGACGGCTCGCTGCTCGATCTGAGACGCGGGCAGCAGAAATGCTCCGGACGGACGTTCTCCGTAACGACCGATTCCGGGCGCACAATAGCCGGGAACATTCCCTCATATAGAATGCCTTCGGTAAAGAATGCCGCCGGCTATTTTGCCGGAGACGACATGGACGTGATTGACCTTTTTATCGGCTCTGAAGGTACACTCGGCGTGTTCTCGGAGATTGAAGTACGGCTTATCCCCATGCCCAAAGTGTGTTGGGGTGTGATGACCTTCTTCCCGTCCGAGGAATCGGCGGTGCGTTTTGTCGAGGAGATCAGGGTAAAAGACATGCGACCGATTGCGATAGAGTTTTTCGATAAAGGCGCTTTGAATCTTCTGCGCTATCAGAAGAAAAGCAACCCGGCTTTCGCAGAAATTCCAGAAATGACACCAAAGTGGCATACGGCTGTTTATGTAGAATATCACGGCGATGACGAAGCCGCGGTCGAGAATGCCGTTACCAGCATGTCAGAAACGATGACCGATGCCGGTGGCGACGGCGACGCCACCTGGCTGGCCACGGACGATCGCGCGCTTGAGCGTTTGAAGAAGTTTCGTCATGCGGTTCCGGAGGCCGTCAATCTTTGCGTTGATGAGAAACGCAAAAAAGAACCAAAACTCACGAAGCTGGGAACCGATCTCGCGGTGCCAGATGCGGCGCTTCGCGACGTCATGGCGCTTTATCACCGTGGATTGGACAAATCGGGGCTGGAATTCGTCATGTTCGGCCACATCGGCAACAACCACCTGCACGTAAACATAATACCCAACACGCTTGACGAGTATCGCCGTGGCAAGGATATATACCTTGAATGGGCTCACACCGTGGTTGAGATGGGCGGCACGGTTTCGGCAGAGCATGGCGTGGGCAAGCTGAAGACAGCACTCCTAAGAGAGATGTACGGCGATAAAGGCATCACCGAGATGCGCGAGACAAAAAGACTTTTTGATCCGGCGAACCTCCTTTCCCCTGGCAATCTCTTCACTTGCAAGTAGCCGGGACGATTCAATTCAATCTTGGAGCCGGGACGCCATCGTCCCGACCACCGGCGCGAGGGCGCGCCGGCTCCAGGCAATAACGACTCACCAATAGGCGCCTGAATTCAAACCTCAATGTAGATCCGCATCGACTAGACTGAAGTTCCGGTCAAAAACCCGCCCGGTGAGGTCACCGGGCCTACAACATTTGCTTTTCTGTAGGCCACCCGGTAACCGGGGATTACCGCATCTCTTCACTTGCAAGTGAATGATTTAGGTTATACCCTACATACTGTTTCGGTTTCGCTTTTTGTGCATGGAGATTGAAGGATTCACCAGACCGGCACGTGGAGATTCATTGCTTATGAGCCTGAATGCGGACAGCACGATGAAAGACACGCATCCGGACTTGTCAACGCCGCACGAAAAATTTCCAGGGCTCGGCAGGATATGTCTTTATGACCGGGTCACCGCAATGTTTCTCGATGTTGGAGACGATGCCGAGATCGCACGCGAACTCTCGGAGGAGTTCGATTCCAAAATCACCGCTGGCGTTGTGACCGGAATCCGCCAGGAAGCGGCAATGACGGCGGAGAATCAAAAGCCTGAAATCCGTCGCAAGTGGAGTTATCGCTATAAGAACCTCACCGTGAACAATGTAGTCAAGGAATACATGTTCATTGAAGGTAAACATAATTTTCTCAAAGCGAAGCGGGAATTCGCCGAGGAAATAGAAGCTCTTGTGCAAAAAACGCCGACCGACAAACTGTGGATAGCCATCAACGATGCTTTGGGGAGAAACAATATCAGCCTCGAGTTCGTTTACGAATTGCTGGCATATGGCAGAACGGCACGGAAGCTCGAAAAGCTTGTCCGCCCATACGCCGACGCAAAGCTAATGACCCTCGATCAAGGCATGATGGATGTGGCGACGCGCGTGAGAACATACTGCGACGAAGGCGAGAGGGACGGCGCACAGCGCATACGGCATGTCGCGAAGATCCTCGACCAGAATGAAAAGATAATTACTCTTGAAGACGCCGCGTTTCTGGTCGAATACGGCAGATTCGCCGGCGACTCCATGGCGCCCGACCCAAGCTTTATCAACCGGGTGCTACACGGAGCCGATGTCTTCGTCAAACCGCCGTCCGTCCTGGATCAGCTTCTTCTCGGCGACGTGTCGAATCATCTCTCGTCGGCCGAAATCGCGCAGCTCGTTGTGACGCTCCGGTCCAATCCGGTAATGAAGAAGACGCAACTTGAACAGATCCTTTCCTACGCCAGAAGACATATCTCCGGCATAGAAATAATGAAGGAGCTCGGCAGGAAGAACGAGAAACCGGAACAGGTGCAGGTGATGGTGCAGAAAGCTCTGGAGTCGCTACAAAGAGTGGTGGAAGACCATTTGAGCATCACGGACATCGCAAGCTTTCTGTCGAATAACGATATGGCATCCGCAGCCGGCCAGGGAGTAAACGTGAACATCCTTGCCGCAATGCTGGCGGAACTGAATCAACTGCCGACTTTCGATGCGGTCGTCGGTAAACTTTCAGCCCCGGCAAAGACCAGGTACGCCTTCCCATCCGACAGGTATTGCAAGAAAAGATTCGGAACGCCTGGCCCCTTCAAGAAAAACTGACAGGCAGGCTGATGAGCTTTCGGCCCCGTTGCGCTACTTCATCCCCAACTTTGAACGCACCGCGGAAATGATCTGTTCGCTCTTCACCGGTTTATGGAGGATGCTGTGCAGCGTCCCCGCCCTCACCACTTCATGGACAGTCTCCGGTGGAACAAATCCAGTGCAGAATATCACGGAAGGCATCTGCCGGTTTTCGGCGGTGCAGATGTCCCGGATCGTCATAAAAGCCTGGAGGCCATCCATCTCAGGCATTTTCAGATCCATAAGCAGGACTGCGTGATGCCCCTCCTTGAAAGCCTTCACGGCTTCAAGTCCATTGCATGCAACGTCAACCTTTGTCTCAGGAAGTCCAAGCGACAGGATTGTCGTGAAAAGTTTCCTGATCTGGGCCTCGTCATCGACGATCAGGACGCGCGCAGGATCGCAAGCGGTCATTGCCAGTCTGTTTTCTGTCTCGCTCATAACACCTACCTGCTTGATTTCTGATTCAAAACAACAGTTCGGTATACTACGCAATATGACACGGAATGCCAACTTTAAATAAATCCTATTTTCTTTGGCATGCAATGCAAGTAAAATGCCGGGCGCAAAACAGGAGATACAAATGCGGATTTTGAGATTCCTATGCGGGCTGCTGTTGCTCCCAGTTTGCGTGGCTGTCACGCAAACCCTGATCTCCCTGATCAGAGCGAGTCAGCCTGACTCCGGCAGCTTCGCGCCTGTTTCCGCACTTGCATTGGGTGCAGGCTTTCTGTTCTGGGTGTTTCTTTACTTCGCCATTACACCGCCGGTGCGCACATACATACTGGCACACGAACTCACCCACGCTCTGTGGGGTTCCCTGATGGGCGCAACCGTGTCCAGCATAAATATCTCGAAGGAAAAGGGCAGTGTCACGCTATCCAAGAGCAACTTCCTGATCACACTGGCGCCATACTTTTTCCCGCTCTATACCATGATCGTCATTATAGGCTATTATGTGCTGTCCATTTTTTTTGACACCAGGGCCTGGTATCTGTTCTGGCTTGGGCTGGTCGGATTCACATGGGGTTTCCATTTCACTTTCACAATCAGCGCTCTCATGCAGCGGCAGACGGACATCAAGGAATACGGGTTTCTTCTTTCTTACACAACCATCTATATTCTCAACATTTTAGGTGTCGCGCTGTGGGTGGTGGCGGTGTCGAACGCGTCTCTTGAACAAATGATGGTATTCTCGGCCTCTCACATGCGCACAACAGGACTTGCACTATGGAGCGGATTGAAGTTTCTGGCAGGACCGATTTTATTTAAACTCCGACAATATTAGCAGCATGAAGAACGTTAATTCAAATAGAGGCGCGCGAACAGAAGTGATGGAAGACACAGACAGCCAGTTACTGCGCCGTTACAAGCGCGGGCAAGTCGACGCCTTGGAACAGCTTGTGGAAAGATATAAGCGCCCTTTGTATGGGTTCATTTACAACATGACGCGATGCAAGGAGGAGGCCGAGGAGATATTTCAGGAAGTCTGGTTCCGGGCGATAAAAAATATTGCCATGTACAAGGAGGACAATTTCTCCGGCTGGCTGACACGGATCGCCCGCAATATCGTGATTGACCGGATAAGACGAAGGAAACCTGACTTCAACCTTGATCAGGAGACGGACGACGGAAGATCCATGGTTCAAACGCTTGCGGGTAGAGATCCCAACCCTGGAATGCTGGTCGAGGACATGGATACGGGAACACGGATTGCGAATGCTGTTGAAAAACTTCCGGCGGAGCAGAAGGAAGTCTTTCTCATGCGGGCACAGGCGGATCTCTCGTTCAAGGAGATAGCCAGGGCGCAAAAAGTTTCAATAAACACTGCGCTTGCCCGTATGCAGTATGCGCTTTCAAAATTGAGGATTGTTTTGAAAAGAGATTATGAAGACCTTGCGAATTAGACAATGAAGAGGCAACACATGGAATGCGAAGAAGCACATTGCCTGATACTGCTGGCGGATTCATCCGAGTTGTTGCCGCTGAAAGCGGCTGAACTGGAAACGCATCTGTCATCGTGTGCCAACTGCAGGCTGTACCGCGATATTGCGACCGATCTCATCTCGTGCGCCAGAAAACATCTGCCCGCGGACGGGCCGGACGAAGTTGTGCTGGCGCGCATCCGGACCGCAGCACAGGAGCAAATATCCGGCGCAGGCTTGGAATTCCGGCACACTATTGTGCAACTGCTTGCCTATGCCGCTGTCCTGGCTTTGCTCGTCGGAGGCTGGTTCCTGCTTTCAACCACAAAACAACCGGCAGGGCGGGACAATCATCCGGACACTGCCGCAAGCGCCAAATCCGAACAAATAGGTCATATCAACACTATCGCGAATGCCCTGTCGGAATTCAGCTACAATCAAGAGCAAGAGCTGAACGAACAACAGAACGGAGCGACGAAAAAACAGAATATCAACGAGCTTGCCCATCAACTCTTGATTTTGGAAGGCCTTGCTTCGGAAGACGCAACCGATGACGAAGTTATCGTCCCTGACGTTGAACTCCTGCCCACAGATCTTCGATCGAGTAATACTTCCGGGCTTCTTTCGAAAGAATGTGTATGATAATATCTGAGTAGTCCAGCACGATCCAGCCGCTGTCGGAATCGCCAGACCTGTGAAAAATATGAACGCCTTCATGTTTCAGCGTGAACTGGACCTCGTCAGCCAGGGCCTTCAGATGCGGTGCGCTCGTGCCTGAAGCCAGAAGAAAATAATCTGTCGCCCCAGATTTATTTCTTACATCGAGAAGAACGATATCTTCCGCCTTCTTGCCCTCAAGCAGTTCCCTCGCTCTTCCTTCGATGGCCAGAGCCGTGTCTTTCGCGATTTCAGTTGTTGCCAAGCTACCTCCCGTATAAATGATTTTCCGCAATATAGGTTTCCACTGCTTGCGGAACAAGATAGCGGATACTCATGCCTTCGGCAACTCTATATCTGATTTCCGACGATGAAATGTCAACCATGTGCAAACTGGAGACGTTCGAAAGCAGCCTCTGAGGCCATGGCGATTCCATTTTCAGACTCTCTGGAGTGATTGCACGAGCACCGTTTCCGGGTCTGGTGAAGGTCACGAACGTGCACATTGTCAACAGCTTCTGAATGTCCTTCCACATGTGCAATTCACCCAGACTGTCCGAGCCAATTATGAAATACAACCCGGCCCCTGCATGCATCTCGTGAAGCTGGGCAACCGTGTCAACAGAGTAAGACGGTCCTTTTCTCGCGAGCTCAATGTCGCTCACCTCGAAACGCGGATCGGTTTCAATGACCGCGTTAAGCATGGCCATGCGATGCGTTGCGGAGACGAGCGCCGCCGACTTTTTGTGCGGGGGCATTGCGCACGGGACAAAAAGCACTTTCGAGAGCTCGTATTTTTCGAGCGCGTTCTGGGCGAGTATCAAGTGACCCAGATGCACCGGATTGAACGTCCCTCCGAGTATGCCGATCCGTGTTTGTATGGGCTTGTTCATTTCAAATGCTGGCCGCCATCAACGAAAACTGTCTGACCAGTTATGGAATCCGATTCCAGCAAGAAAACCACCGCCGCCGCAACATCCGCAGGAGTCGGTCGCCGCACCAGCGGAATATCTCCCGCCTCCTCGCTGGCCGCAAGTTTAAGGCGTTTGTCCACCGGCAGCGCCGGCCCGGGCGCAACGCCATTTACGGTAACGGACGGCGCAAGCTCCAACGCCGCCATTCTCGTGAATTCCGACAGCATCTTCTTGGAAAGCAGATACGGTACACAATCCGTCGAAATGCCGACAATTCTCTGATCAAGAATGTTGACCACTTTGCCGGAGAGCGACAATGACGCTTGATTCGGGTGAAAGGACAAATGCTGAAAAGACGGACGGCGACACGCCATCCCTCCCTGCACATCTACGCGCCGGGAGGGCGCGCATGTTGCGTGCCGCGAGTTAATCCGCTTTGCGAATTCTTTCGTGAGCCACACTGGCGCAAGGAAGTTGACTTGCAACTCTGCCATCATTTTCTTCTCGGTCGTGGACGACAAACTATCTTTATGAAAAACAGCGGCGTTGTTGATGAGGAAATCAATATTGCCCGCCTTTCTCCACGCGACATCCATAAGCCTGCCGCATTCTTTTTCGCCGCCAAAACGCATCCTGACCGAAAACGCCTCGGCGCCTTTCTTCCGCAAACTGGCCACAAGTTTCGCAGCTTCCCTTTCGGAACGGTCATAATGCACTACTACGCCGCATCCCCTCGCTGCCAGCGCCTCGCAGATCGCCCGCCCGATCCGGACCGCACCGCCTGTGACCAACGCCATTTTCGATTCCAGCTTCATCGGTGAACAGCAAACCAAACAACCGCCTCCTCCGCAATCTCAAATCTTTATGCTCTGGCATTTCGCAATGCGACCTTGCATAATGCCCAACCATGAAATGGAGTTTTCGCATATTTCTTGCGCTGTGCGTTTTGTTTTCCGCGCAACAATCGCATTCTTCGGCTGCGGACAAACCAAATCTTTCGGCGCCGGTTTACGTCATCCCCATCAAGGGCCAGATCGAACGCGCTCTCGTCTATGCGATCAGGCGCGGTGTGAACGAGGCCGATCAGGCACACGCAGGCGCGATCATATTCGATATGGACACACCGGGCGGACGTCTGGACGCCTGCGAAGATATAATGGAGATCATTACAAGCGTCAGAATACCAACTTATACATATGTGGATCGCAACGCCATTTCCGCAGGCGCAATCATTTCCATGGCGACTGATCATATTTACATGGCGCCCGGCGCATTGATCGGTGACGCCATGCCGATAATGATGTCACCCATTCCGATGGGTGGTCCAGTCGCTATACCTGACGATCTTAAGGAAAAAGCGGTATCGCCAACCGCGGCGCTTATCCGCGCAGCCGCGCAACGCAAAGGGCACGATCCGAATCTGGCCGAGGCCATGGTGCGAAAGGAGATCGGGTACACGATTGACGGCAAGGTAATCTGCGAGACCAATCGCCTTCTTACACTCACAAGCCAGGACGCCGAGCAACTCGTTGGCGAAGACAATCATCCGTTGCTTTCCGAGGGAACAGCGGTGAATATGGATGAACTTCTCAAGAAGATCGGCAGGGCCGGTGCGCCTGTCGTTGAAATAGAGATCGGCACAGCCGAGCAAATAGCCCGCGTTATAGACAGCTTCCCCTACTCCGGCATCCTGATGGCAATAGGCTTGCTTCTCCTATATATAGAATTCAAGACGCCTGGCGTCATTCTGCCGGGCGTTTGCGGGGCGATCATCCTGGTGATCTGGTTTTGGGGACACAACATAGCCGGACTGGCCGGCATGGGCGACATCCTCCTGTTTATCGTTGGAGTTGCGCTTATAAGCGTCGAGATTTTTGTTTTCCCAGGTGTTGGCGTAATCGGCCTCCTGGGCCTCTTTTGCATGGTCGCTGCGTTGCTGATGGCAATGATGCGGCATATTCCGGGCGGCGCATGGTATCAGCTTCGGCCTGAAGACATCCAGGATTCGATCAAGAATCTGGGACTGTCATTCGCGCTCACGCTCACCCTCGCTCTCGCTCTGGCGAAAGTGCTCCCAAAGACAAACGCGTTCCAGCGGATAGTGCTCGACGCGTCGCTAGACTCCAGCAAGGGCTACCAGGCTTCGCCACCGACGGACAGCTTGCTCGGCTTGAAGGGAATTGCTGCGATGCAACTGCATCCCGCCGGCATCGGCCTGTTCGGAGACAAACGGCTCGACGTAATAACACACGGTGAAATGATCGAACAGGGCACTCCGATTGTCATTGCGGAGACACACGGAAGCCGTATTGTTGTTGAATTGGCGGAGGAAGAATCATGACATTCCAAATAGAAATGCTCCTGATCCTGATTGCGACTGGAATCATATTCCTGATCGCGGAAATCTATCTGCCGGGCGCGATCGCCGGTATTTTCGGCGGCATTTCACTACTCGCCGCGGTTCTTTATGGATTCGCCAATTTCGGCCCGGCGAGCGGTATAATCATAGCTGTCGGCATTGCCATGTTGACTTGCGGTATCGCAGTTCTGTGGCTGAAGTATTTTCCACAAACTTCGATGGGGAAAAAAATCACCCTCGAACAGGACATGTCCGCAGCAACTGCCGCCAATCCCGAATTGCACCAGTTGATCGGCAAAGAGGGAGAAGCTTCATCTGAATTGCGCCCGTCCGGTTTCGCGACGTTTGACAAAAAACGCGTGGATGTTGTGACGCAAGGCGAAATGATCGCGAAAGGCGAACGAGTTCGCGTTGTTGATGTCAAGGGAAACAGGGTTGTCGTTGCTGTAACGAAACAAGTGTGATGGAACTGGGTATAGGAAAGGACTGAATTATGAATCCACTGGAAGTTCTCGGTCTCGCCATTATAGGCGTAATCTGTCTGGCGTTTCTCCTGTTCATTGTCTATTTCTTCCGCGTCTGGATCAAGGCGACAGCGGCAAAGGCAAAAGTGTCCATCGCCTCACTGATCGGAATGCGACTGCGAGGCGTCCCGCCATCCCTGATTGTCGACGCCCGGATCAGGGCGGTCAAAGCTGGCCTGGATCTCAGCACAGACCAGCTCGAATCCCTTTATCTCGCCGGCGGCGACGTGATCAACGTTGTAACCGCCCTGATCGCGGCGGCAAAGGCGACGATCGATCTCTCGTTCCAAATGGCGTCGGCCATCAATCTGGCCGGCCGCGACGTGATAGACGCAGTCCGAACAAGCGTGATACCCAAAGTAATTGATTGCCCGAACCCGCAAAGGAGCAACGGATTGACGATGCTTGACGCGGTGGCAAAAGACGGCATCCGCATGCTCGTGAAAGCGCGCGTAACGGTCCGCACCAATCTTGAGCGGCTCGTCGGCGGAGCGGGCGAGGATACGATCATCGCACGCGTCGGCCAGGGCATTGTCAGCGCGATCGGCTCATCCCTGAGCTATAAAGACGTTCTGGAGCATCCGGACAGAATCAGCAGGAAGGTGCTGGACAGCGGATTGGATTCGCAGACCGCATTCGAAATTGTCTCGATCGACATAGCGGACATCAGCGTCGCTGGAACTGGCGGCGGCAAAGATATTGCCAACGTCGGCGCGATGCTGGAAACAGAGCGTGCCGAGGCCGACAAGAAGCTGCGCCAGGCGGAAGCCGAAGGCCGAAGGGCGATGGCTGTCGCCTTGGAACAGGAAATGCGAGCCAGGGTCCAGGAAATGCAGGCGAAAGTCGTCGAAGCACAATCCGAAGTTCCGCGCGCCATGGCCCAGGCGTTTCGCGATGGCAATCTTGGTGTAATGGATTTCTATCGGCTGCAGAACATCGATTCCGACACGTCCATGCGCAAAGCCATCGCCGGCGAGGACATGAAGGACAAGCCGGCCTGACACCTTCTATAGGAGCCAACTCATGCTTTTCGGGTTGCATTTCTTCTCGGCCTATGTTGCCGCCGCAGGCGGCAACATAGGGGACATTGCCGGCCCGATAATTGTATTCATCGTGATTGCCGTACAGTTGATGAGGGCAGCCCGGACTTTCTCGAAGAACAAGCCTGGAGGACAAAGGCCGCAGGCACAGTCGCAACCTTCTTCGTCACCAGAGGACGATCTTCGGGATTTCCCGGGAGGCTTGTCTGGTGAATCGAAACCGACGACAGTGTCTGTGCCAATACAACCGGTCATCCCCCACCTTGAGCCGCAAAGTACACCGTCGCCAGCACAGTCAATGCTTGAAACAAAGATGGTTATCACCCGACAGACTCCGGCCAAACCCACTCCTATTGTAGCTTTGCCTGTGCCATTAGCACCAACTCCAGTTCCGGTGAAGGCAATTGTGCCACATCAGGCGACGCGCCCTGCCGGCTCGGGCCGTCGCTTAAGCGACGTTGTCGGGAGATTGGGCAGCCGTCATCTGCTGCGCGAGGCAATCATGCTGCGAGAGATACTTGGTCCACCGCTGGGAGAACGGCCCAGACCGCCAATAGCTTGACGCTTTTGATCGGGAGGAATGTTATCGCCTCAGTTTCAGAGTGGCCTCCTTGCCGTAGCCGCGCCGGATACGGCGCGGACCGCGTCTTACCAGACGCGGCTACGTTGCGGCCATCCAGTAACTGAGGGGTACGAAGGAATAGGCATTGCCGTTTCCTGAAAATATGCGTATCTGTTATAGAAAATAGCAGGGCGTCGATGCAAATACCGTGAAACTGCACACCAGTTTGGATGTGCCTTGGAGACTTATGATACTGTCCAATATACCGAATGTTTGGGTCGTCATTGGCGCAGGTGTTGCCCTATGGCTGATTAGCCAGAAACTGCCATCCAACGGACGCGTTGGGAGCAATTCATCGGCTTTCGCAAGATTGTTGTCTCTGCTTGGGCTGGTTGCTATGGGCGTCGGTATATATGCAGGTTTCCGTGGACCAGTGACAATTGGACCAGTAACGCTGGAAAAATTCCCTTTTGCTGGCCT
Organism: uncultured Victivallales bacterium; assembly: GCA_964487695.1. GTDB lineage: Bacteria > Verrucomicrobiota > Kiritimatiellia > UBA8416 > CAZASC01 > CAZASC01. The sequence continues at coordinate 48,705 of CAZASC010000012.1, read as the reverse complement.
TATCCAGCAATCCAATATTGAAGCCCTTTCCTATTCTCATTCAAACCTTGATATAAGCAGGCAGCCGGCGGTCGGCTGGGGTGGAAACTCCCGAACAACGCTGCTATACACCGTGAAGAACAACGGCAACCGCGGCATCTCTCGCCTCATTCTTCGCTTTTCAACCAAAGACAACTCTACGGTGGATCTGCCGCTGGATGGCCCTTTTCCCCAAGGACGAACATCCACGGCAATTGTCCCTGTTCCTTCGAATGTCAACTCATCCTATTTCTCCAGTTCCGCAGTTAACTCGAACGTCGAGGTTGTAGGCGCTCGATTTTAAGCAGCACGAAACATTATTGAAGAGGAGAAGTGTCATGAATAGCCGTGTGCCTTTACTTCTCATCGCCTGCGCATTGTTGTCAGTCTTTTGGGCGCCCCCTTCTTTCTGCGAAAACACATCTGGCATTTCCGCGTCAAATGCCGTGGAGGAGACAGCCCTGCGCTCAACGTCAACAAACCTGACCTCCGAGCCTCCAGCACAGTTACGCGACGATGGATTCGACATCACAACAGAGGCTGGTATTACCTATTGCAAATGTAAAATCGTCAGGGTTGAATCTGACGGAATCACGTTCTTTCATTCCAAAGGAGTTGCAAAAATCCCTTTTCCTGATCTCCCAAAAATATACAGCGACATTTATAACTACGACCCGGAACAAGCCGAAAAATATTCCCTCGCCGTAGCGAAGCGGCAAACATGGTTCGTTGCCAGCCAACAAAAAGCAGATACGCGGCAGATCGCCGCTTCCCAGAGCGAGAAAGTAGGGGCGGCACCTGCGACGGACACTGCAGACGCACAAACCAGCGTCTCGGACACATATACCGCTCCATTTGATTTAGTGATCGAGGATTCAGTCATCGTTTGGTTCCCAATGAACAACTGTGGGCGCAATGGAACGGGACGGCGACATGGCATGGTTTACCATTACAGTTTCTTCCCAAACGGTATTAGATAGAGATTGGAAGGCAAGCGCCTGAAACAAATGCAGAGAGATGTTAGCACGCAAACAAGCTAAACCATCGTGTGTACCGTAATCAGCAATCTTGTTGCCCAACTTGCCACAATAATATATCAGTTTGCCCCGTTGCTTGTTGGAATGTGCGCATATCGAAACTCAGATGTGAGAACGACGTAACGATTAACCAAGGAATCCAAAATGATTAGTTTCAAATATCTATTATTCTCGGCAAGGGTCATCTCTCTTATGTCTTTTATGCTCTTTATAGCCGGTTGCGATTCGTCTAGCGATAATCTGACGGTAGCGCCGGATTCCGTCGTTGCCAACGCATCGTCAGTCACGAAGATTACCTTCACTGCGAGTGGAGGCGCCGAACCTTACGCATGGTCGATCAGCAACCCCGGCATAGGATCAATTGCCGGAAGCGGCACCAGCGCCGTTTACACCGCCTATGCTGCGACGGGACTAAATCTCGTGATTCTGACCGATGCCAATTCCAACTCTGTTACCGCAAGCGTTACACAAGGCAACGAAACGACGGGAAAAGGTCTTGCGATAACGCCCGATGCAATCACAGTCAGCGCATCCGCAGCTGTCACGAATGTCATTACTTTCATAGCCACCGGGGGCGTCGAACCTTATAGATGGACGATCGGCAACCCGACCAACGGCGTATTGAACGGAATAGGCAACGGTGCCGTTTACACGGCCTACCCTATTAAAGGAGTGAACTTCGTAATTGTGACCGATTTCAATTCCGACTCAGTTTCTGCAACTATTACGCAAGAGTAGCCGGATTATTCGACAATTCGGTATTATTGAGCAACGTAACGACCGCATTCTTTTTGCCTCAAGCCAACCGTTCTGATCTCGCGATGCGGTTCGAAAACCTGGCATTTACAAAACTATCATCCCTTCATTCTCTTTCTAAATTTTTCGACAAGACAATCCATAGACGTCAGGCTGCCATCCATGAGCCTGACGTATTCCCTGACAAGATCACACTCCATCCATAGCTTACGCGCCCACGACACCGCGTTGTATCAGGAACCGTAACAGACAGTACAGTGGCACTTGGGCTGCTTATAAATTGTACTCTCAAAAGACGTACGTATGAGCAGAAAACCACACGATTAGTCTGCTCAACTGGTAAAGCTGCGTATCGAATGAGAGGCGAATGGCAAAAACTGCCTGTCGCAATAAAAGATGGAGGAAATTATGTCAGTTTCTGGAATTACTTCCGGCAGCGATATTTACATACCGAGCGCGCAAAGCAATTACGGGCAACGAATACAGGACTTCGAGAATGTCGACAACGATCTCCAGTCCGACGATTTGTCCAGCGCCCAAAGCGCATTCTTAGCCCTCGCACAGGACTTGCAAGGTATTGAACAGACAGGAACAGGACAAGCCGGTCAAGACAACCTGCTAAGCACCGACTTCAGCAGTTTGGGGAGCGCTCTGCAGTCGGGCGACTTATCAGGCGCGCAGAAAGCGTTTGCAACACTCCAGCAGGACATCCAAAATATTCAGCAGATACACCACCATCATCACAGTCATCAAACATCCGGCAACGATGCCAACACGTCCTTGGGCGATTCGGCCAGCGAGTCGGCTCCTGGTTATGGAGCCAGCAACTCCTACGGCAGCACTTTTCAGCTGACGGCATAACGCCAGCGTATACCACAAAGTGGCATGACTTCTGCTCTAAGCCTTTTATGACAGCATCATTTTGTTGTGGCATCGTCACGAGTTCAAGGCTACTATTTGCGTTCTGATCTGGCATAGTGTCAGATCGGAAAAAAGGAGTCATGTATGCGCAAAGTGTTGGTCAGTGTAGTTGGGTTGGGTATGTGCGCTGTGCTTTTCAGCGGATGCGCGAGTTCGTATCCAGTGGGATCATTGTACACAAACCTCAAGTTGCCCGTGAATGTCACGGACAATGTGCACAAGGCGTCGCCCAAGGTCGGGACAGCTGAATGCCAGAGCATTCTCGCGCTCGTCGCAACTGGCGATTGCAGTATTGAGACGGCGATGAGGAATGGCGGCATTACGAAGGTCTATCACTGCGATTGGGAAGTCGAGAACATCCTCGGCATCATCGGCAAGTACAAGATCACAGTATACGGCGAGTAGTCCGAAAGAATACATCAAGTCCCTTGCCGTCCAAAATACGGCAAGGGACTTTTTTTGCTTCACTTCTAGCCAGAGAGCGGAAGCATCCCCCGCCAATACAGTTTCTTTCCCGCAACGGAATCCGCTTGCGAACCTTGGAACGATCATGGACGAACGGTTTCTTGAAAACATCCGAAAGTGGTTTGGTTCATACGTAAAGCGCTATTGTCCCAGCGACGGTAAACTGCACGCCGTGCTTCAACTCAAGGTTGACCACAGTGCACGGGTGGCGATGGAAACGTACGGCATTGCGCATGATCTCGGATGGTCAGCCGCAGACTGCCACACGGCCAGGGCGCTGGGCTTGCTTCATGACATCGGCAGATTCGAGCAGTTCACGAAATTCGGGACATTTCTCGATCCGAAATCTGTGGACCATGGCGAACTCGGTTATGAAGTGGCGAGTACTTCCGATGTGCTTGCGCACTGTTCAGCTTCCGAGAAAGAAATCATCCTGACAGGCATAAGGTATCACAATCGCCGCGTTGTTCCGTCCACGCTATCCGCTGACGTTGCGCGGTTTGTCAAACTCGTCCGCGACGCCGACAAGGTGGACATCATCTTCATTATTAACGACGAGATGCGCCGCAACCGGCACAAGGAATATCCCGAAATCCTCCTTGGCACGGATATGAATGGCCCGCCCACTCCGGCGTTGATCAAACAGATTCGAGAACAGCGCAGCGCCTCATACGAGAACGTGCGCTCGCTGGCAGACATGAACCTCATACGGATGGCCTGGGTCTATGATATCAACTACCTGCCGGCATTGCGCCGCATCTCGGAGCGCAAACTGCTGGGAGATCTCCTCAAAATGGCGCCTATTGTTCCAACGAGCGAGATGCGCGAGATCATGAACGAGGCGGAGCGGCACATTGAGGAACAAATCGCCATTGGGAAGATGGAACTGCATTGAAATAATGCGCTCTTACTCGAACGTCCCATCCTGCGACCCATCCACAATTTCCTGAAGAATATCATCCCATGCACCCGTTTTTTCCGCGGTTTTGACGAGTTCCAAGATGGAAGGCGAAAAATCAGCGGCATGCTTCTGCATTGTTTCGCTCATGGCCAACCCACGTTCTATATTCGCACGAATGTCTTTTACAACATTCTGAAACCGTATGTCCTTCTCTTCAAAGGCAATGACCTCCAAGGCGCGCATTACCGTCACGCGGCCCCGCGTGAGCCTGAGGAATTTCTTCCAGAATTTAGTAAGCCTGATCTGTCTCTCTGAAGTTTCCTGGTTCATTTTTCGAAAATAATCGCCCCATCCTGTACGGAAATGCTTTTAAGCTTTGCGATTGCGGCCGCAGTCTTCGGATCTTCCATTGCCTTTTCGGCAAGATTCTTACTCCTAAAACCTGTCATGAATTGTTCTGGTAATCGTTTTCCGTCGGCCTCGATGCTGTCCACGTAGACCAGTAATCTGCCCATTTGCAACAACATTTGTATCGTTGCCTTGCCATTGATATAACGTCCGTCCAGACCGAATTTATGGATCGGGCACGGCATTGTCATCGCCGCGGTTATTTTATCGCCCTCTATATCCAGATGAGCCATTATGTGCAGCTCCTTCAGTTCATTGCGTGAACTGAGCAAGGCGTTGATCTCGTCCGCTGTCAGGACAAGCCGCGCCGGATCGTCGGTTTTGACTGCTTGCTGGAATGCGGCAATTCTTGCGTTCAAATCGGCCATTCTGGCTGGACTCAACTCAACACTCTCTATCTTCATGGGGCGATCGGAAGTGTACTGTTTGGCGACACTTGCGAGTTTCATGATTCCCATGTAAGCCGCCACTCCGAGCAGGGCGATGACGATCAGCGTTGTCATGCATCCCCAGAAGAAACACCCGTGCCCTTCCTTTACAGGCCGAATAGGCGGAGGAATCCCTGCGTGTGGATTCTGATTTGACGTTGCCTGCATCTTCTTTGTCCTTTTCCAGATTTGAACCGGTTCACTTCGATAGATTGTCAGCGATTTATCATTGGCAACAGTCTGACAACGGCAACAGTATGTGTCAAGAAGACAGGCTCGGCCATAATCCGCGCGTAAGACTTGGTACGCAATACGTGCGCATCAGGAACAACCTTATGGATGCGGCGCGAAAGGATTCGCGCCCTCCAAATTGAGACATCGAGACTCTTTAGATCACGAAATGGAGGGCTGCAATCCTTAGCAGCCGCTGTTCATGCAGGATCCTTGCAAGTCCGTGTTAAATGGTAACTCTTCATGTCTTTTTTTGTGCCCTTTGCGCCTTTTTGCGGCTATCCTTTCAAATTCTTGGAATTCGATATGGCAAACATGAAACTCATTCTGGCATCGGCATCTGCGCGGCGCAGGAAGATCCTGCTGGATCTTGGCGTGGATTTCGAGTTGATGATCCCGGACGTGGAAGAGGTGCTGCACGACAGCGATGCCATTCGAACCGCACGGGAGAATGCCGCTCTCAAACATGAATGGTGCCGACGCCAGCGTCCTGACCGCCCCATTCTTGCCGCCGACACGGTCATTGATTTCGAGGGACGCTGCATCGGTAAGGCGTGTTCGCGCGAAGAAGCCGTGTCATTCCTGAAGATGTTCTCGGGTAAAACTCATATCGTCTACACCGCTGTTGCCTTGTCCGCGCCATGTTCATCCGCCGGGATTTTGCTTGTCGAATCGTCAGTGCGATTTAGAAAGCTAACCGATCTGGAAATCAACGATTACTTCGCCAAGGTCAATCCGATGGATCGGGCCGGCGCTTATGACATTGACGAACTGGGTGAGTCGCTGATCGATTCCTATTCCGGTTCGCGTACCAACATCATGGGACTCCCGGCTGAAGACGTCTCCGAGTGGTTGAAGAAGGAAGGCCTGTTGCCGAGTTGACGTGCACAGGATAAATGCGCATCTTCAATCCATCAGCCACCCAATTGTCGGAAGAAATGGTGAACAGTTCCTTTTCCTCTGCACATTTGTGGCTTTTCCTGCTGGCTTCTTGGGGCAGCGGAATGCAAAGATATGAGCATGGTTCTCAAACCTTTAAAAATAGGCAATGTCACAATTGAGTTTCCGGTGGTGCTTGCACCGATGGCGGGTTACACCGATCCCGTGATGAGAATGCTTTGCCGGCGGTTTGGCTGCGGCCTCGCGTACACCGAGGTCACAAACTCCGAGGGAATCGTTCGCGGCCAGAAGCCAACGATGCATATTCTGGAAACCGCGCCGGATGAAACGCCGGTGGTCGCGCACATCTACGGGGCAAATCCGGAAGTCATGGCGCAGGCTGCCGTCGAGATAGAAAAGCTGGGTCGGTTCCAAATCATTGACATTAACTGCGGCTGCCCGGTGCGCAAGATCGTGGCGAAAGGCGCCGGCGCGGCATTGATGAAGAAACCAGAGAAGATTGGCGCCATAGTGAAAGCGGTAAAGAGCGCATGCTCACTCCCTGTAACAGTAAAAACGCGCATTGGATTTTCGGCAAGCCAGATGAATATTTCCGAGATCGGGCATGCAGTCGAAGAAAACGGCGCCAGCGCGATCGCGATCCACGTGAGGTTCGCAACGGAACGCCACACGGGAGGTGCTGACTGGGAAACGCTGGCAAAGATCAAATCGGAACTTTCCATTCCGGTGATCGGAAATGGAGGCGTGAATGTCGCCGCAGACGCTTCGCGAATGTTCGCTGAAACGGGCGTTGACGCCATCATGATCGGCAGGGCGGCAATCGGAAATCCCTGGATTTTCGACGAGATTAACGCAGTGTTGACAGGTCATCCCTACGCACATCATTCCAAGGCAGAGCATAGGGCGCTCATCGAAGAACACCTTCGCGAGCTCGCGAAGCTGAAGGAACTCGAAAAACGGTGTGGGCGACGAAAGCACAAGGTCGGACTAGACGAATCCACCGCGCTGCATTTTCGTTCGCATCTTGTCGGATACCTGCGGGGATTAAGAGGATTCGGAGAGGTGCGGCGAAACTTCCAGTCGCTTCGTACAACAGCCGACGTGATGGCCGCAGTAGACAAGGTCCTGTCGTATACGAGTGCGAAGGAACAGTTATCTCTTGAAAATGCCTTAGCCATCCTCTAACGTCCCCAAGTCAACAGGAACAAGCTGAAGCCAATTACTGGAGGAGAAATCATGTCAATCATTACAAGCGTTCACGCAAGAGAGATCGTTGATTCCCGTGGAAATCCGACAATTGAAGCTGATGTCGAGCTTGATTGCGGCATTGTAGGCAGGGCTGCTGTCCCGTCAGGCGCCTCAACCGGTGAGAACGAAGCGCTCGAACTGCGGGATGGCGACAAGAAACGCTATCTCGGCAAAGGCGTGCTGAAAGCTGTGAAAAATGTCAATGCCACCATCGCACCGGAAGTCGTCGGCAGCAACGCGCTGGATCAGGCGGCGCTGGATCAGGCGATGATCGAACTGGACGGCACACCGACAAAGAGCAAGCTCGGTGCAAATGCGATGCTTGCCGTGTCGCTGGCTAACGCCAGGGCGGCTGCCGAATATTGTGGTTTGCCGCTATTCCGCTATCTCGGCGGCGCAAACGCCAGGACACTTCCTGTCCCCATGATGAACGTCCTGAACGGCGGCGCCCACTCGGATGCACCCGTGGATATCCAGGAATTTATGATCATGCCCAAAGGCGCATCGTGTTTCTCCGAGGCTCTTCGAATGGGCGCCGAGACTTTTCATGCGCTCAAGTCAGTCTTGAAAGGACTCGGTCTGAGCACGGCGGTTGGCGACGAGGGCGGATTCGCACCGGCGCTCAAGAGCAACGAACAGGCGTTGGAAGTCCTGATGCAGGCGATCAAGAATGCGGGATACAAGGCGGGCAAGGACATTTTCATCGCGCTCGATCCGGCAGCCAGCGAGTTCTACGATACCGGCATCAAGAAATACGTCTTCAAGAAGAGCGACAAATCGAAACGCTCTCCTTCCGAGATGGTTGATTTCTACGAGAAGTGGGTCAACAAGTATCCTATCATCAGCATCGAGGATGGAATGGCCGAAGGCGATTGGGACGGCTGGAAAGAGATCACCGACAGGCTTGGCAAAAAGATCCAGCTTGTTGGCGATGATCTGTTCGTCACTAACACCAAATTCCTTGCAAAGGGAATCAAGCTTGGCGTTGCAAACTCCATTCTGATAAAGGTAAACCAGATCGGCACCCTCACGGAAACGCTCGATGCAATACTCATGGCGTCTCGCGCCGGTTACACCTCGGTGGTCAGTCACCGTTCCGGCGAGACCGAAGACAGCACCATCGCAGACATCTCGGTTGCTGTGAACGCCGGTCAGATCAAGACCGGTTCGCTATGCAGAACTGACCGCATCTGCAAATACAACCAATTGCTCCGCATAGAAGAAATGCTTGGCGATACCGCCATTTACGGCGGAGTAATCTAACAGGGATTATGAACATTGCGGCCCTGCCCTTTTCCGTTTAGGGCAGGGCCGAATGTCTGGTTCTGTGGCAGACTGTTGCAAGCTGTGACTCCGCATGAACTGCTGGGAGATAATCTACAAGGTTTCGTGGATAGTGCTGGCCATTTTGTGTGCTGTCTGCGTAGTTTGCATGTTCAAGCCCAAGATGCGACTAATGGACAGCCTCCAGACGAAAACAGCCGATATGCGAGAGCAAAAGGCGCAGCTGGAAGCAGGTATAAGGGATTTCGAGGAGAAGCGGGAACGCTTTAACAACGACCCGGCCTTTGTCGAACAAACGGCAAGGGAAATCGGCATGGTCAAGACCAACGAGGTTCTTTTCAAGTTCACCAATCAGCCATACGGAGCGTTCCCATGACGGCGCGATTCTACCGCCCTTCGCGAACATTTCTTCCCTGTCTGACATTTGCGCTCGTGTTTGCAGGCTGTATCAGGCTCGATCAAACGCTCACGATCGAGAAAGACGCGTCCGGCAGTCTCGATGTCAGCTATGCCATTTCTGAGGATGCCGTAGCCCAAGCCAAAGCCGCATTCAAATTGAGGGACCAGATGGCGATGGAATCCGGTAAATCCGACGCTGCTATTTTCGACGATCCACTCGTTCAAACATTTCTTAATCCCAACGCCGAGGACATCAAGCGGGAGATGGACAAATACGCACGAAATGGAATTAAACTGGAGAGCCTGAAGATCACAACCGCCGACAATTGGCGGAATGTGAAAATGAAACTTACGTTCAAGAACCTGGCTGAAGTGGCCAAGGCCGACTTCTTCCGGAAGGATGGATTTTCTCTTTCAAAAAACACTGAAGGCAATTACGCTTTAAAAAAAGATGGCGCGGGCAGGTATACCGCCCTGCTAAGTCCGGATATGACCAATCTTGTTTCTCCAATGCTCACCGGCTTCAATGTGGTCGTGAACGTTTCCGTACCAGGCAGAATTCTGAAGACAAATGCACATAGAACCTCGCCACAGAACAACATGGCGACATGGAGCTACAATTACGACAAAGATCCGAACGTCCTCTCGACCATTCAGAATCAGTCTTTCAGCATTGTCTTCGACGGAAAAGGCCTCAACCTGCCTTCAATCACACAAAAATAATCTTCTACTTTGGAGCCGGGACGCCCTCGTCCCGGTGCGCGAGGATGCGCAGGCTCCAGACATTTGCAATTAGCGGAACACGCCGAACCGTCAACTCCATGGCGGCGACTTGCCGCTCAACAAGTCACCCCACCGCTCACGGGCATGCAGCAAAGCGCTCGAGCGATGAGAAATCCTGTTCTTGGTTTCGCTGTCCATTTCAGCGAACGTCTGTTCATGTCCATCCGGTACAAACAGCGGATCGTATCCAAATCCACTTGCTCCGCGCGGGGTTTCGATAATGCGCCCCTCGCATTTGCCATCAACGATCTGACAGCGGCCCGACGGACTCGACACGGCAACGACGCACCGGAAATGCGCTTTTTTATTTGTCGCGTTTGCCAGCTCCTTGAGGAGCTTAATGTTATTAGCCGCATAATTCACTGGCTCGCCCGCATAGCGCGCCGAGTATACGCCGGGCGCTCCGCCCAGCGCTTCGACTTCAAGCCCTGAATCATCCGCCATCGCCCACATCTTCGTCGTGAGAGCAACAGTGACAGCTTTCTTTATTGCGTTCTTCGCAAAGGTGTCACCGTCTTCCACCACCTCCGGTACTTCCGGGAACGCGTCCATTGACACGAGTTCGAGGGATGGAATGGAGAATATTTCCCTGATTTCCTTGAGCTTATGCGCGTTGCGAGTCGCTATCACGAGTTTCATGGCTGTGTTCTCTCATCCTCGATACATATTTTTGCCATTATGCTTCAGCTCCCCGACGAACTTCTCGAAACTGATGGCGGGTTCATTCTTCCGCTCGTTGAACGCGGCAAGGTCATCTGCGTCATCGGCAAGCTCATTCCGAAGGGCATCGTTGATGAGATCCGAAACAGACCTTGACACGGACTTTAGGCGAAGCGCCCTATGCAGGTTCGGATCAAGATAGACTGTTGCTCGTTTTGTCAGTGCATTCATTCTTCAATCTCCATTATCGCTTGGATCATAACAGCATAACGCTATAACGTCACGACGTCATGTGTCACATCCGCTCATTTTAGCACTTTCTTTATTGCCGAGCCGGGGCTCGGCGTTCCCGGCAATACCCATCCAGGCACTTGACCAGCGCCAGTCCTTTGGTTCGGAACACAGTCCGGCTTTCACCGGGTTGTCGTGAATGTAACGTACGACTTGTTCAAAATGCTTTCCATTACGGATATACCGATCCCAGTATTCCCGCATCCAGAAATGCTTCCCGGGAACGCCGAGCCCCAGCTCGGCATTCTGCGCCAAAGCCCATCGCCCCGTATAGGACTTCCATGATTGCACAATCTTTGCCAACGGAGCTGCTGCCTCTATCAACACATGCACATGGTTCGGCATCACGCACCAAGCAATAAGACTATAACGTTCGCCATCCCATTTCCGCAACGTGTCCTGCATCACCGCCGCCAGTTCAGGATGTCCCAACGCACAACATCCCATTCCTGCGTCCAGCCATTGTTCAATCTTCTTGCGGCGTTCCATCTCACGCTCAGATTCGGGTAGATGCTCAAGTTCATCTTCAAGCTGACGGAGTTTCTCCTGCGGCAGGGAATCTGCAAGGCGAAATGTGATGGACTGGATCTTCTGTGCCGAGTCGTAATGCGGCAGGTAGCCGCGTGAATACCAGCCTTTGGGTGTGTTGGTATCTCCGGGAGCGCCAAGCCCCAGCTTGGCATTTTTCTCTTCTACATATTGCCTTTTATTGCCGATCTGGTGCTCGGCGCTCCCGGCATTCATCCCCGCTCGAACCTGATGCGGGCGGATTTGGCGTGGGCGTCGAGGCCTTCGATGCGGCCAAAGGTTTCGATCGTGGGCAGAACATCCTGAAGGTCGGCTTTCGTGAAGGCGATTATACTGGTGCGCTTGCGGAAGTCGTCAACAGTGAGGCCGGAAAACATCCTGGCGGCGCCGCCGGTGGGCAGAACATGGCTGGGACCGGCGACATAATCGCCGGCAGCTTCCGGTGACCATGTTCCAACAAACACCGCACCGGCATGCTTGACCTTGCGTGGCCATTTCTGCGGCTCGCGCACCATGATCTCGAAATGCTCCGGTGCAAAACGATTGCAGAGTTCCATGCCCTCGGTGAGATTGTTCACCACGACAAGCAGCATCCCATTCCCCATCACTTTGCGGACCGCGTCCTGACGCGAAAGCTGCGAAGCCTGAGTTTCCAGTTCGCCCTGCACGGCTTGCGCCAGCTTCATGGACGACGTCACGAACAACGCTTTTTCATGTCCTGTTCCATGTTCGGCCTGCGAAAGGAGATCAGCCGCGACGAAAGCGGGAACCGCTGTGTCGTCCGCCAGAATCGCAATCTCGCTGGGGCCGGCAACGAGGTCGAGCGCAACTTGACCATAGACCTGCCGCTTTGCCGCGGTGACGAACGCCCCACCGGGGCCGACGATCTTCTGCACCTTTCGGACGGTCTCTGTTCCGTAGGCCATCGCACCGATGGCCTGAATCCCGCCGATGCGGTAGATTTCCGTCGCGCCGGCCGCCTCCAGCGCGTAAAGCGTTTCCGGCAACACCTTTCCGTCTTTCCCGCATGGCGTGCATGCAACTATCTCCGGGACTCCGGCCACTTTGGCGAGCGTCACGGTCATGAGCGCAGTCGAGACGAGCGGCGCGGCACCGCCTGGCACATAGACGCCAACCCGGTCGAACGGCACAAACTGCTCGCCCACAGAGCCGCCTCGGGGCGTGGATATGCTCCAGTCCTTCTTTAATCCGGCCTTTGCAAATCTGGCAATACGCTTGTGCGCCTCCCTGACTGCGGATCTGACATCGTCGGAAACGAACTTACGCGCATCTGCAATATCTTCCTTGGGCACGAGAAACTCACGGGGCTGGAGCAAAACGCCATCGAACCGCGCAATGCATTCCGCAACGGCTTTATCGCCGTTTGAGCGGATATCCGCGAGCGCCCTGCGTGCGACTTCTTCCGCCTGTTCGTCAAACGCCGGCCGTTTCAGAAACTCCACGACTTCGCCCGTTTCGTCTTGGGATGACCATTTGAATAGTTTTACACTCATGATTTATAGACTACCTCGTTCCATAATTGATCGTAACACGGCCTTCGCATCTCGCAGCGGGCTCGGAGGCCCTGCCTCTGGCGACAAGTTTCACCGCCGCATCGTTGATCTTCTTGTCGTCGCAGCCTGTCTCCAGAAAGACGTGTTCTGGCTCGCCGTCTTCGTTCGTTTCCACATAAACAACCACCATCCACGAATCCGCAACCTTCCATGACGCCTCGATCTTGAACTCCGGCATTTGGAAATTATGTTTTCTCAATGATTCCGAAAGGCCTACAAAAACGTGCAGATTCGTGTCTGCCGCCTCCTGAAAAACGCCTTCGATCGACGGGAGAATCCGTGGTTCGTCCATCTGCGTCAAAACCGGCGGTACCGGTGCAACATCGCTCTTCTGAATACTGGCAAACGCCTGTCGTTCAAGCAGCATCGGCGGTCTCACTGGAGCGAGAATCAATTGTTCGGGCGCCTTGGCGTCTTCAAGGCGTTCACGTCCGGCAGAACCAAGCGCGATGAAATCGTCTGGTCTGTTGAGAAGTTTCAGATCCCCAGGTGTTATCATTGCATAGCCAACCATTGTTTTTGATGGGGCACGAATCTGGATCTGTTCATATACGCCGGACGGCCATACAATCCATAACGCGACACAGGAGATCGCGAGGACTGTATCCGGTACGCTTACCCAGCCGCGCATATATTGGTTCGAGCGCCAGCTCAATTGACGCCACCTCCAGTTTCCAAGCCGGACTTGGACGCCACATTCACCTTCCTGATTCCCACTTCCATGGCAATATTAAACAGCTTCACCATTGTTTCGACATTGACATGAGTGTCGGAAAAAACGATCAGCCCCGCCACTTTATCCTCCAGCGAACAATGCGCGAGCGTGCTCTGGAAGTTCTTCATTTGCTCGGCGTCATTGACCAGGAACCGCTGATCGTTGAAATACAGAATCTCCTTCCGGACACCAGATCCGGGCTGACCGACAGATCGCACGATCACAGCCAGATCCGATCGCAAACCGGCGCGAAACGGTCCGCGCGGCAATTCTACGACGTAGCCAGGTTGAAGGACACATTTGCGGTCGAGCAGAAGCATGAAGATGAGCAGAAGCGCCATGTTGACCCACGGCGCAACACTGATAAGCCCCTGGCCTATCCGGCTTTTCGGAAAGTACCGTGTTCTCAATTCGGCTGCCGTTTTAGTTCTAAGTTTTCCGTCCGGCATCATCGTTCTTACCCTCAGACTCTTTGGCTCGATCCGGTACGGTTATGTAAGCGACTATCTCCGATGCCGCCCTTTCCATATCCAGCACAATGCGATCTATCTTGACGACGAGCAGATTGAAAGCGGCATAACACGGGATGGCAACGGTAAGGCCTGTTGCCGTCGCAACGAGTGCCTTCATGAGCCCGCTCATCACATCCGCCGACTGGATCAGAGTCCCCTGCGACTGCATGACCATGACGAATTCAATCATGCCCAGAACGGTGCCAAGCAGCCCAAGCAGCGGTGCAATCTGCGCCACAGTTACGATAACCACAAGGCGCCGTTCCATTCTGGAGATTTCAGAGAGACTCGCATTCTCAAGCGCTTCACGAATATCCTCCTTAGGCGCTTTGCGATTCAGGATGGCCGTTTTCACGACATATGCAACGGGACCAGGCGTTTCCTCGCAAATCGTCAGTGCCTCGCTGATGTTGTTCCGCTTCAGAATGTTGACGATGCCCTTGAGAAAATCTTCCGATTTGATCCTCGCACGATGCAGATGCAATGCGCGTTCGACAAATACGCCGAAAGCGAACACTCCGCATCCAATAATGACCCAGACTATACCGCCGCCCTGTCTCAGCAAATCAGACGATGGAAACATATTTCCTCCCAAACCGGTACATTAGAGTTATTTGAAAAGCCACCAGTGCTCCGACCTTATTTTCGTGCTTTGTTCTTCAGCCTCGGCTGCAGCCGGAACGCCAGCCTTGACCACTCTATCGAGAATAGCGACAGCCGATCGCCAGTTTTGTTTAGCCTTCATTATATCCGCAGCGGCGTAGGCTGCACGCGTAAACCACGCTTTTGCGGCCTCGTCGGGCCATGCGCCTTTTTCCCTCTCATCAAGATAGTGGAGAACGACTTTATAGTACTGGTCAAACGCCGCTCCCGTTTTCCCAAGTTTATCGAGTGATGCGCCGATCTGGTACTCGGCCTTCAAAACAAGATCGAGTGTGGCGCGCGCGTTGTTGGTCGAGCTGGATGCGACGACACGATAAGACTCCATGCTTTCCTCGTAGCGCTTCGGATTCTCGGCGCCCATGCCAAACTGCGAATCACCCTTGCGTCCCCACGCTGGAATGACCCACTCGCTTTCTGGATACTTGTTGATGATTTCCTCGCATATCAGAATCGCGGCGGGGAAATCGGCGAGTTCGCAAAGCGCATCGGCCTGCGCAAATCGAGCTTCAGCCATCTTTCTGCTGTTCGGGTATTCCTTTGCAATTCTTGTGAAGGTACCCACAGCGGCCACATATTCCTTGCGCTTCGCGGCCGCGAGCCCTGCCCTGAGCAACGCGTCGTCGGCCGACGGATTGTCGGGATGTTTCGAGACGAATGTCACGAAGTTCGTCTCGGCAAGCTCATAACTTCCCTGGTTGTATTCCTGCCTGGCGAGCCAGAAGAGGACATCCGCAGTCCATTTTGAATCTGGAAACCGCCTTATGAAATCGTTGGAAATTGAAATGGCGTCTTCGTCCCTTCCCATCCAGTAGCAGCACATGCCCCTCATGTAAAAAGCCTGCTCATAAACTGAGCTCTTCGGAAAATCCTTCACCACGCGCTCAAAGTCCGAGAGAGCCTCGTCGAACATGAAAAGCCGGTATTTCACCATGCCCCTTCCGTGCAGCGCATCGGCAAAAAAGACGCCATTCGAGTAGGTGGTCATAACACGGTCGAAATCCTCTATCGCTTCAGCCCATCGTCCGCATGACTCCTTCAGTTCAGCCACACGGAGAAGCGCCTCTTCGGCGACGGGCGTTTGCGGGTATTTGTCGGCGATGTCCAGGAATAGCTTCCCGGCTTTTTCGGTCTCGTTCCCATGTGCCGCGCTTTCCGCAAGCTGGAACCATGCCTTTGCGTCGAGCTTGGACTCCGGGAATTCTTTCAGAAAGCGCCCGTATGTTTCGCCAGCGAGCTTGAATTGGCCGTTCGCAAAGCACGCATCGCCCACCTTGAACAGGCTCTCCTCCTTCTGCGTTTGATTCGTGAAAAGATCGTACGCTTTCGTAAATGCCGTCGCAGACTCGGCGTACCGTCCGACATCGAATAATCCCCAGCCTCTGCCATAGTAAGCCTGCCCCTGCCCCACATTATTAGTGAATATCTCGAGATAGCCCTGAAACTCATCAACAGCATCGCGATAACTTCCTTTGTCAAGCAGCGCCTGGGCCAATTTCAACTGTGCCGTTCCGGACTGCGGATCGCCGGGTGAAGCGGAGACGAATGCTTTCATCAAAGTCGCGCCTTCGTCGAAACGGCCGGTATCCAGCAGTATTGCGCCAAGTTCGAACAATCCTTTCCTCTTCAGTTCCGGACTGTGCGCCAGAGTGATCCCGTTGCTGTACGCCATTGCAGCTTCGTTGTTGTTTGTGGTCGTTGCGAATGCCTCGCCCAGAAGATAGAAGGCCCGGGCTCTGAGATCGTAGTCGGCTTTCTCGTTGACGCCGAGCGATGCGAGAATATTGGTCGCATCCTGCCACTTTCCGCACCGGATTTGCGCCTGGGCCAGCCAGTATTGACCTTCCCGCACGGCCTCATTGTCGGACGGTTGCTTCGTCAACCTTGTCAGAACGTCGCTTGCCTGCTCGACCCTGCCAGTCGAAAGCAGAACTTTGCCCCATTCCAGCATGTTCTGAGGAGCGTCTGGCGAGTCGGCATGTTTCTTGTCGAAATTCTCGAAGGCATCGAGAGCCCTTTCCGTTTTGCCGGCATCGAGATAACACCAAGCCACAAGTCGTTCCGCGCGGACAACGTATTCTGCGCCGTCTGGATAGCGGCTTGCAAAATCCGACAACTCGGCCAGCGCATCGTCGTATCGTTTGAGTTGACGCATGGCCTGCGCCCGCCAGAATTGAATTGCGCCAGTCGCGCTGGTTTCTTTTGTCCAACTCTTCCTGTTCTTCAAGAACGTCAGAATCTCGTCGTATTTTTGCTGTTCATACAACGCCCGCACAAGGAGCAACGCAGCATCATCGTGTTCCTTCGCGGCGCCTTCGGCTCCGGCGAGATAGCGTTCGAACTGCTTTTGCGCCAGCTCGTACAAGCCGTCCTGCAATGCCGCTTTGCCTGTAGCCATGCTCGGAGCCGGCTCAGACACTGCCGCAACCTGCGGTGGCGAATCCGTGTCCGCAGCTGGCGAAACCGACACAACCGCCAGCAAACCCGCGATTGCCAACGACATAATTCGTGCCGAAGTCAGAATCTCAACTATCTTTGTCAAGTCAGCGCTTTCTTGAGAAATTGTCCTGTATACGATTCTGCGCATTCCGCCACTTCTTCCGGTGTTCCAGTTGCCACAATCCTGCCGCCGGCGTCTCCTCCTTCCGGTCCAAGGTCGATGATGTAATCCGCCATTTTGATGACATCCAGGTTGTGTTCAATCACGACAACAGTGTTCCCGGCATCGCGCAGGCGCAGCAAAACATGCAGAAGCTTGTGCGTGTCAGCGAAATGGAGGCCGGTAGTCGGTTCGTCGAGCAGATACAATGTGCGCCCCGTCGCTCTCTTGCTCAACTCCGACGACAGCTTCACTCGTTGCGCTTCTCCGCCCGACAAAGTAGTGGCAGACTGCCCCAATTGCAAGTATCCAAGTCCCACCTCAGACAGTGTTCTCAGCTTCCGCGCAATACCCGGAATGTTCTGGAAGAAGTCCAGCGCCTCGTCAATCGTCAGCGCCAGCGTCTCTGCGATATTCTTCCCGTTGTACAGGATTTCCAGCGTTTCCTTATTGTAGCGCTTGCCCTGGCACTGCTCGCATGTGACGTACACATCCGGCAGAAAATGCATTTCAAGCCGTAGAATGCCGTCGCCTTTGCAGGTCTCACATCGGCCTCCCTTCACATTGAAGCTGTACCGGCCCGGCCCGTAGCCCCTGACCTTCGATGCAGGTGTGCGGGCAAAAATGTCGCGAATGAACGAGAACGCTCCGGTGTAGGTTGCCGGATTGCTTCGCGGCGTCCTGCCAATCGGGCTCTGATCTATCAGGATCACCTTGTCCAGCTTGTCCAGTCCCGTGATCTTGCGATGTTTGCCCGGCCTTTCCTTGGAGCCGTAGAAATGTTTAAACAACGCGCGCCTGAGAATATCGTCAACCAGCGTACTCTTGCCGCTTCCGGAGACGCCCGTTACACAAACGAAAAGTCCGAGCGGAATGGAAACATCAATGTCCTTCAGATTGTTTTCCGACGCCTGGAAGATCTTCAGAGCGCCGTTTTCGGGCTTTTGCCTCTTCGCTGGCGCGTGGATCATTGCTCCGCCATTCATGTATTTCGCCGTGAGCGAATCCGGACTCGCGAGCAAATCCCGGACCGACCCCTGAAACACGACCTTACCGCCATGCCGTCCGGCGCCGGGGCCAAGGTCTATTACGTAATCTGCCTCGCGAATCATCTCTTCGTCATGCTCGACAATCACCACCGTGTTGCCGATATTGCGCAGCTCCTTTAGCATTTTGATCAGGCGCAGATTGTCGCGGAGATGCAGTCCGATTGTCGGCTCATCAAGAACATACAGCACGCCTACCAGCCCGGACCCGATTTGCGTGGCAAGCCTGATCCTTTGAATCTCGCCGCCGGAAAGCGACCCGCTTTCGCGGTCGAGCGTCAGATAGTCCAAACCAACCTCGACCATGAATCTAAGCCGTCGCCTGATCTCCTTCAGAACCTCGCCGGCTATGTGCTGTTCCTGCGGTGTCAGTTCCATCGTCTCGAAGAAACTCATTGCGCCTTTGATCGTCATTCCAGTGACATCAATGATTGATTTGCCTCCGACGATGACCGCGCCGATCTCGGGCTTAAGCCGCTTGCCTTTGCAATCCGGGCAGAGAAGACGTCCCATGTAACCGCGCAGACGTTGTCTGGTATATTCACTGTCCGTCGTTTCGAGCCGCCGCGCAAGGTTCGGGATGACGCCTTCGAATGGCTTCTTATGCTTCCGATATGCCCCGCCCCGCCAGTACCCGGTTTCCACATCTTCGTCGCCTGAGCCATGCATGAGGAGCTTCCGCGTTGCGTCGTCGAGGTCTTTGAACGGCGTGTCGAGACTGAATCCGCAGTGCTCGGACAGCGAGCGCAGTAGCTGCTTGTAATAGATGATCAGCCTCCGTCCACCGCGCCGCCATGCCTGTACGGCGCCGTCGCCGATCGAGACCGTTTTATCCGGAACAATCAGATCTTCATCGAACACAAGCTGCGTGCCGAGCCCGGAGCAAGTCGCGCAGGCGCCGTAGGGACTGTTGAAGGAAAAACTGCGTGAGCTCAATTCATCGAAACTGATGCCGCATTCGGGGCATGCGTTCTTCTCGGAATAGAACGTTTCCTTCATCTCCTCGTTGCCGGATTGATGGAGCACGCGCATGGCGCCCATCCCGTGCTTCAGCGTCAGCTCAACCGAATCGGTCAGCCGCGTGCGGATCTTATTCGTGATCACGAGTCTATCAACCACGACCTCGATCGTGTGCGCCTTCTTCTTGTCCAGCGCCGGAACGCTCTCGACTTCAAGTATCTGCCCGTCAACGCGAACGCGAACGAACCCGAGCTTGCGCGCCGACTCGAAGATTTCTTCGTGCTGTCCTTTTCTGCCGCGTACCAGCATGGCAAGAAGTGATACTTTGGTATTAGTCGGGAGATTCATCAGCTGGTCAACTATCTGCTGCGGACTTTGCCGTCCGACCGGCCGCCCGCATTTCGGACAATGGGCCTTGCCGATGTTGGCATAAAGTAGGCGAAGATAGTCGTGAACTTCCGTCGTCGTGGCGACGATCGAACGCGGATTCGAGCCTGCCGTCCGTTGTTCGATGGCGATGGCCGGGGAAAGCCCTTCTATATGATCAACATCGGGCTTCTGCATCTGATCAAGAAACTGGCGCGCATAGGCCGAGAGGCTCTCGACATATCTGCGTTGGCCTTCCGCATAAAGTGTGTCGAAAGCGAGGGACGACTTTCCAGACCCGCTGAGGCCCGTGATGACCGTCAGCTTGTCCCGAGGAATGGTGACGGTGATATTCTGGAGATTATGCTCCCGTGCACCCGCTATTATAATGCTGTCTTTACTCATTATTCAACACCACTGCATATTTCCGCAATTACCCATTAGATCAATCCTGAATGATACCACTTCGCAGGGCTGCATCAAGACCGCATTCCGCAAAACCACTGGACAGAAACAGGCTGGCAAATATAGCATTGCTGGCGAGGAAGAAGATGGGAGAAATGGGACGAATAGGAAAAATGGGGAACATATTTCCCATACTTCCCAGATTTCCCATGATCCCCATCCTCTTCTTCCACCCCGCGGCGATTATCATACGCTGCTATCATTCCAGAAGTCCGAAGTCGTCTATGACATTACGTTCCGATTCACCCACAAGTTCCTCTCCAGGGGCGACCGCACTATTGACCAGATGATTCAAGCGAGTCGGTCAGGAAAGAAGAACATCCTTGAAGGCAGCAAGGCTGCGCTGACTTCCAAGGAAACGGAGATCAAGCTAACGAACGTGGCCCGTGCCAGCCTTGAAGAATTGCTGGATGACTTCCTGGACTATTTACGAGCCCGCGACCTCAAGATTTGGGACAAAGACTCCAAGGAAGCACAGTATGTCCGAAAGCTAGGCCGCAAAATGCCGCAGACCTATGAACTGTATCGCGAAATCGTCGAAACCCGCTCGGCGGAGGTTGTCGCCAATGTCGCAATCTGCCTCATCCACCAGAGCAACTATCTGCTCGACCAGCAGCTTCATCGCTTGGAGCAGGATTTCGTAAAAGAAGGCGGCCTGCGCGAACGCATGACCCGTGTGCGGCTACAGTACAGGAATGGGCGTTCATGAATGTTGACTCTTGAAAGAGACGTGCCACTATAAGGCGCTTATGTTTGAACAAGCCTTCAGAAACATTGACGATATTCTCCGCAAGGAGGCCGGCTGCACCACGGAACTCGATTACACCGAGCAATCCTCCTGGCTGCTATTCCTGAAATATCTCGACGCCTTGGAACAGGACAAGACTACCGAAGCCGCTCTCAACGGCAAGAAATATGCCTATATCCTCGACAAAGACTATCGCTGGGAAACGTGGGCCGCGCCCAAGACCAGTGAGGGTAAGATTGATCATAACAAAGCGCTAACCACCGACGATCTCACCAACTTCGTAAATCAAAAGCTCTTTCCCTACCTGCACGGCTTCAAACAGCGCGCCACCGGGCCGGACACCATCGAATACAAGATTGGCGAAATCTTCGGCGAAATCAAAAACAAGATCCAGAGCGGCTACAATCTGCGGGAGATTATTGACCATATTGACGAGTTGCGTTTTCGATCGCAGGCGGAGAAGCATGAGCTTTCGCATCTCTACGAAGCCAAGATCAAGAACATGGGCAATGCCGGGCGCAATGGCGGCGAGTATTACACTCCGCGCCCGCTCATCCGCGCCATCATCCAAGTCGTGCAGCCGAAAATCGGGGACAAGATCTACGACGGCGCGTGTGGCTCCGCAGGCTTCCTGTGCGAGGCTTTCGTCTATCTCACGGCCAAGGGGAAATTGACCACCAAAGATCTCGCCACGCTCCAGACGAAGACTTTCTACGGCAAGGAAAAGAAGTCGCTCGCCTACGTCATTGCCATCATGAACATGATCCTGCACGGGATCGAGGCGCCGAACATCGTCCACGCCAACACTCTCTCCGAAAACCTCGCCGACATTCAGGAAAAGGACCGCTACGACGTGGTGCTGGCCAATCCGCCCTTCGGCGGCAAGGAACGGCCCGAGGTGCAGCAGAACTTCCCCATCCGCACCGGCGAGACCGCGTTTTTGTTCCTACAGCACTTCATCAAGATCCTCCGGGCTGGCGGGCGCGGCGGCGTGGTGATCAAGAACACTTTTCTCTCCAACACCGATAACGCCTCCGTGAGCTTGAGGAAACTGCTGCTGGAAAGCTGCAATCTACACACCGTGCTCGACTGCCCCGGCGGCACGTTCCAGGGCGCTGGCGTGAAGACCGTCGTGCTCTTCTTCGAGAAAGGCGCGCCGACGCGGAAGGTGTGGTTCTACCAGCTCGACCCCGGCCGCAATCTGGGGAAGACCAACCCGCTGAATGACGATGACCTTATTGACTTTATTGACCGTCAACGGACTTTTGCCGACTCGACCAAGAGTTGGAGCGTGGATGCCACGACCATTGACCAGACGACGTTTGACCTCTCCGTGAAGAACCCGAACGGCGGCGAGGAAATCGCACACCGCAGCCCCGCGGCCATTATGAAGGAAATCGCCGCGCTCGACGCCGAGAGCGCGGAAGTGCTGGGGAATATCAAGAAGCTGTTATGAAGAAGGGGTGGCAGACGAAGAGGCTGGGCGATGTCTGTGAAGTCATCATGGGCCAAAGCCCTGATGGCGAAAGCTACAACACGAAAGGCGAAGGTGTGCCGCTCATCAATGGCCCGGTCGAGTTCAGTGATGAATCGTTCGGTGAGACGATTCGCTCCAAGTTCACGACGCAACCCACGAAGTTTTGCAAGAAGGACGACCTGATTCTATGTGTTCGCGGTTCGACAACAGGGCGAATGAACATCGCGGGATTTGACGCCTGCGTCGGACGCGGCGTCGCCGCGATTCGTGCGAAGCAATATCAGCCGTGGGTCAATCATTTCATCAGCTCGAAACGGGATGAGATTCACGGCAAGGGCACAGGTGCAACTTTCCCAAATGTGTCTGGCGCGATGCTGGCGGATTTCGAACTCGTGATACCCCCGCTCGCCGAACAGCAGCGGATCGTCGGGTTGCTGGACGAAGCGTTTACGGGCCTCGCCACCGCCAAAGCCAACGCCGAAAAGAACCACCAAAACGCCCGCGCCCTCTTCGAAAGCCACCTCCAATCCGTCTTCACCCAGCGCGGCAAGGGGTGGGTGGAGAAGACGATTGGCGAATGCTGCATTCTTCGCAGCGGAACCACGCTCCCGAAGGAAATCGAAAGACCTTCTGGCGAGATTCCTTACCTTAAAGTCGCAGATATGAACATTAAGGAGAATCTGAACGGCGTTACCTGTTCAAGTCGCTACATCAATAAGAACGACGTAAATGCGAGTAATCTCCTTCCTGTTGGAACCACAATATTTCCTAAGCGAGGCGGCGCGATCCTAACCAACAAGAAACGCCTTACAAAACGTACGATTTGTGCGGATCTCAACATCATGGGGGTGACGCCCAAGACTGGCCTATTACCCGAGTTCTTGTTCAATTTCTTCCTCCGATTAGATCTTCGCGAGATAAACAACGGATCATCGATACCGCAGATCAACAATTACAGTGTCGAGCCACTTTTGATTGCATTTCCAAATTCAATTACGGAACAGAAAGCCATTGTGACCAGGCTCACTTCGTTGTCAGCCGAAACCCAACGTCTCGCCACGCTCTACGAGCGGAAGTTGGCGGCGCTTGAGGCGTTGAAGAAGTCGCTGTTGCACCGGGCGTTTTCGGGAGGGCTTTGAGATGACCTTGTTGACGATGGAGACCTCGTTGACCCGGTTGATACGGGTGGTGCGGATGACGTTGTTGACCGGGTTGACAGGGCGGAGGTTTTGGGTGCAAGATGGAGGCGTTTTCGGGGGGGGTGTGAGATGACGACGTTTTTGACAAAATTGACCGGTTTGACAAGAATGCCTCTGTTGTCCACGAGGTCAGCAAGGTCAACCGGGTCACCCACACAAACACGGCGGGAGGTTTCTTCTCATGCCTGAGCTTTTCGACAAACACGGCGGTTTCCGCAGGCTCCATTCGTTCACGCTGGCCACGATCGTCCAGATCGAGACGCTGCGGTTCTGCCGCCGCTTTCTGACCTTCGATCACCGCGAGGCTGGCACAAAGTTTTACGACCCGAAGGGCCGTCAATACGACCAGATGAGCCAGGCCGCGCGCAGCGGACGGCAAAACATCATCGAGGGGTCGGAGCGCTCAGCGACCTCAAAGGACACTGAGATGAAGCTCACGGACGTGGCGCGGGCGAGCCTGAGCGAACTGCGCGGCGATTATGAAGTCGTGATACTCGACCGCAACCAGCTCCCGTGGTCGGTGCATTCGCCGGAAGCGAAGGCGGTGAACGCAATCTCGCTCGATCCAGCGCCGTTTTCGGACGACATGGTCCACGAGTCGGCGAAACATGCGCTGGAGCAGCGCAAGAAGTACGCCCAGTGGCTCGATTCCGACGATGCGGTGGTGGTGGCCAACGCCATGCTCATCATAATCGGGCGCGCCTTGAACATGCTGAAAAGCCAGATTGAAGCGCAAGGCAAGGCGTTCGAAGAAACCGGCGGCTTCAGCGAACGACTCATGACCAAACGCATCGAAGCGCGGGAAAAGGACAAGCCCCCATCGCCGGATTGCCCGCTGTGCAACAAACCCATGCGCCAGCGCAAGTCTGCAAAAGGCCAGTTCTGGGGTTGTTCCGCTTTCCCAGACTGCAAAGGAACGAGGCCGGTATGACCGCATTGCCAATAAGGTCAACAATGTCAATATGGTCACAACTGCCATGAACGAAGCCGAAACCAGAGCCGAGCACATTGACCCCGCGCTGAAAGCGGCGGGCTGGGGAGTTGTCGAGGGCAGCAAGATCCTGCGCGAGTATCCGATCACGCTGGGCCGGATCGAAGGCCACGGCAGGCGCGGCAAGCCGCTCATCGCAGATTACGCGCTGGTGTATCGCAATACCAAGCTCGCCACCATCGAAGCCAAGGCGCTGGGAGAAGCGCTCACCGAGGGCGTGGGCCAGACCAAGAATTACGCGGGCAAGCTGGCCGTGCGCTTCGCCTATTCTACGAATGGACGCGGCATTTACGCCGTTGACATGCAGACGGGCAAGGAAGGCGAAATCGCCGCCTACCCCACCCCGGACGAACTCTGGGCGATGACCTTCGCCGGGGCGAACGCGTGGCACGACCGTTTCTCTGCCATTCCGTTCGAAGACAAGGGCGGTTCACACCCGAGCCGCTATTACCAGGACATCGCCGTTGACCGCGTGATGGATGCCATTTCCAAAGACCAGAAACACATCCTCCTCACGCTCGCGACCGGCACGGGAAAGACCTTCATTGCTTTTCAGATCGCGTGGAAACTGTTCCATGCCCGCTGGAACTTGAGCGGCAACTCCACGCGCCGCCCGCGCATCCTGTTCCTTGCCGACCGGAATATCCTCGCCAATCAGGCGTACAATGTTTTTTCGGCATTCCCGGAGGACGCGCTCGTGCGGATTTCGCCCGATGAGATTCGGCGCAGGGAACGTGTGCCGACCAATGGCAGCTTGTTCTTCACGATCTTCCAGACGTTCATGAGCGGGCCAACAGGCTCAGGGTACTTCGGCGAATACCCGCCGGACTTCTTCGATTTCATCGTCATTGACGAGTGTCACCGCGGCGGCGCAAACGACGAAAGCAACTGGCGCGGTATCCTCGAATACTTCGCCCCGGCGGTGCAGTTGGGCATGACTGCCACGCCGAAGCGCAAGGATAACGTGGACACCTACCGCTACTTCGGAGAGCCGGTCTATATCTACTCGCTCAAGGACGGCATCAACGACGGGTTTCTCACTCCGTTCAAGGTGAAACAGATTTCCACGACCCTCGACGAGTATGTCTATACGCCAGACGACCGGGTGATGGAGGGCGAAGTCGAATACGGGAAGCGCTACACGGAAACCGACTTCAACAAGATCATCGAGATCAAGGAGCGGGAGGCGCACCGCGTGAAGCTGTTCATGGAGCAGATCAACCAGAACGAGAAGACGCTGGTGTTTTGCGCCACGCAGGACCACGCGCTGGCCGTGCGCGACCTGATCAACCAGATGAAGACCAGCAAAGACCCTAATTATTGTCAGCGGGTCACGTCGAACGACGGCGCCCTCGGCGAGCAACACCTGCGCGACTTCCAGGACAATGAGAAGACGATCCCGACTATTCTGACGACATCACAGAAACTGGCGACCGGCGTGGACGCCCGCAACATTCGCAACATCGTCCTTATGCGGCCGATAAACTCCATCATCGAGTTCAAGCAGATTATCGGGCGCGGCACGCGGCTTTATGACGGCAAGGACTACTTCACCATCTACGACTTCGTGAAAGCGCACCATCATTTCAGCGATCCTGAATGGGACGGAGAACCAATTGATACCGTGGAACCTATAACTCCCCTTAGTCCCATGGCTCCCATTGTGCGCGAGAAACCCGGCGAATACGTCGCCAGGAAGAGTAAGATCAAAGTGAAGCTCGCCGATGGCAAGGAACGAAACATCCAGCACATGATGGCGACGACTTTCTGGCATCCCGACGGCACTCCCATGTCGGCGCAGCAGTTCATGGAGTTGCTTTTCGGCAGGCTGCCGGACTTCTTCAAAGACGAGGCTGAATTGCGGGCCATTTGGAGCGCGCCGGACACGCGGGCCAGGCTCCTGCAAGGACTGGCGGAAAAAGGGTTCGGCCACGATCAACTCGCCGAGATGCAAAAGATCATAGACGCTGAGAAAAGCGACCTGTTCGACGTGCTGGCGCACGTGGCCTACGCCAAGGCACCGCTCACGCGCGAGGTGCGCTCCGCCAATGCGAAGTTGCATATCAACGCCCATTTCAGTGCCAGGCAGCAGGTGTTCCTCGATTTCGTCCTGTCGCACTATGTCTCGGTCGGTGTCGAGGAGCTTGACCGGGAAAAACTCACACCGTTATTGCGTCTGAAATATCACGATTCCATCGCCGACGCCGTAGCGGATCTCGGCAAGCCGGAAGACATAGGAACGCTTTTCGCCGGCTTCCAGAAATACCTTTATCAACAGACGACAGCGGCATGACGTGATCCCTTCAGTTACGGGTGGCCACAATGTAGCCGCGTCTGATAAGACGCGGTCCGCGCCGTATCCGGCGCGGCTACGAAGAAGAGGCCACTCAGAAACTGAGGCGATACGCGTTGTCGGAGATGTTATTTCGCCTGTCTACCCAATCTTGACCAAATGGAAGGTCTTCTTGCCGGAGCGGAGAACGAGAAGGCGGCCATCAATAATGTCGGCTGCGGCAACTTTGTATTGAAGGCCTTCGACCCGGCGGTTGTTGATGTAGAGTCCGCCGCTTTCCACGAGACGGCGCGCCTCGCCCTTGCTTGAGCAAAGTCCTGCTGCAACGGCAAGATCGAGAACGCCAGCGCTTTCGACTTGCGGACGCGGCAGTTCTTTCGATGGAACATTGGCAAAAATACTCAGAAGATCTGCGGCATGCAGCCCTTCCATGGAGTCGCCGAAAAGCACAGCGCTGGCGCGGCCCGCAATCTTGAGTCCATCTTCGCCATGCACTGTGCGGGTCACTTCTTCCGCGAGCTTCTTCTGTGCCGCCCGCGCACCTGGCGCAGACCTGACCTGCTCGTCAAGCGCGGCTATTTCTTCAAGCGAGATAAAAGTGAAAACCTTGAGATATCTGATCACATCTGCATCAGCTGTGCGAAAGAAGAACTGATAAAAATCGTAGCATGAAGTCTTTTTGGCATCGAGGTAGACTGCGTTGCCTTCGCTCTTGCCAAACTTCTGGCCAGCGCTGTCACAGATGAGAGGCGTAATGGCGCCGTAGCCCTCGACGCCCTTTATCTTGCGCATCAGATCTGTGCCAGCCGTGATATTGCCCCATTGATCGGAACCGCCTACCTGAAGACGGCATCCATGCATCTCATTCAACTTCAGGAAATCGTACGCCTGGAGCAGTTGATAGCTGAACTCCGCGTAACTCATACCGGCTTCGCTGTCGAGGCGTTTCCTGACGCTTTCTTTGCCCAGCATTGTGCCCATTCTGAAATGCTTGCCCACGTCACGCAGGAAACCGATAAAGGAGAAATCCTTGAACCAATCGGCATTGTTGACGAGGATCGCCGGCGCAGTTGGATGATTAAAATCGAGAAAACGCGACAGGTTTTCACGGATGCCAACGACATTGTGCTGCACCTGTTCTTCAGTCAACAAGTTACGCTCGGCGGATTTTCCGGATGGATCGCCGATCATGCCGGTGGCGCCGCCGATGAGTCCGATCACCTTGTGGCCGCAACGCTGGAAATGCGCCAGTACCATGATCGTCACGAAGTTGCCGGCCTGCAAGCTGTCTGAGCTTGGATCGAAACCGGCATAGACGGTCACCGGCGATTCCACAAACTTCTGAAGATCCGGACTGGTGACATCCTCCAGCAGTCCACGTTCCTTAAGAATATCGAGTATATTCATCATGGCTGTTACTGAAAGCCTGTTCTAAAAAACACGGGCGCCCTGATGATCCGGGCGCCCGTGACACATTCAATAATTAAAATACGTTCCAGCTTACTGCTTGGACGCATCCTTATCGGCGTCTTTATCCTTGCTCTGGCCCGGACGCCATTCTTCGGCTGGCATATTGGAGAATGCTTCATCGAAGGCGCCGGCAAGATCAACCATGTCCTCGCCAGGCTTGAGCCCCTCAATAATCTCGTCCTTCTGCTTCGCGAAGTCTTCGTCGGGCAACATGGCGGCTTTAATGCTCAAACCGATCCGTCTCTCTGCGCGGTCAACCCTGAGGATGCGCGCTTCGACTTCCTGACCGACGTTGAGAACATCCTTAACCTTTTCCACGTGCTGATCGCTGATCTGGGAGATATGGACAAGACCATCCACACCATCTTCGATCTCAATGAACGCGCCAAACGATGCGACCTTCGAGACCTTGCCCTTGACCTTTTCACCGACCTTGTAGCGAACCGAGATCGTGTTCCACGGATCGTCATGGGCCTGTTTGAGCCCGAGACTGATGCGACTGTTCTGCGGATCAACCTCAAGTACTATGGCTTCGACAGGCTGACTCTTCTGCAGAACTTCCGACGGATGGTTGATCTTTCTTGTCCACGACATATCGGACACATGGATCATGCCATCGATGCCGTCTTCGAGTTCGATGAAGGCGCCGTAGGATGTGAAGTTGCGGACCTTTCCGCTGACCCTCGATCCGACTGGATAGCGTTTTTGCACCGTATCCCACGGATTCTCTTCCGTCTGCCGCATGCCCAGGGCGATCTTCTGTTCTTCCTTGTTGATGCTGAGCACAACGACATCAACTTCGTCGCCGACATTAACAACGTCGGAAGCGCGGGCGATGCGTGCAGTCCACGACATTTCGGAAACGTGCACAAGCCCTTCCACACCCTTCTCCAGCTCGACAAACGCGCCGTAAGGCACCAAGTTGACGACCTTTCCGTGCAACCGGCTGCCGACTGGATACTTCTTCTCGATATCGTCCCAGGGATTCGGCGTCATTTGCTTGAGTCCAAGCGAAACTCGCTCGCGTTCCATGTCAATATCGAGAATGATAACCTCAAGTTCATGGCCGACCTGAACCATGTCCGTGGGATGCTTGATCCGCCCCCAGCTCATATCGGTGATGTGGAGCAGTCCGTCCATGCCGGTAAGATCAACGAATACGCCGAAATCGGTTATGTTCTTGATCATGCCCTTGCGGCGCTGACCAACCTGGATCGAAGAAAGAAGTTCCTTCTTCTTGGATTTGAGACGCTCTTCGATAAGCTCGCGTCTCGAGACGATGATGTTACGGCGATCGGAACTGATCTTGATGATCTTGAATTCGTATTTCCCGCCGATATATGCATCTATATTATGCACCGGCATAACATCAATTTGAGAGCCCGGAAGGAAAGATTCAACGCCATCGACATCCACCAGAAGGCCACCCCTGACCCGTCCCCTGATGATGCCCTGCACGATGCTGCCTTCCTTGTATACGGAGAGGACCTTTTCCCAGCGGAGCTTCTGATCCGCCTTGTGCTTGCTTAGAACCACCAAACCGTCTTCGTCTTCGATTTGTGCAAGCAATACGTCCAGCATATCGCCCGGTTTTACTTTAGACAGATCCTCGAATTCGTTCGCGGGAACGACTCCTTCGGATTTGTAGCCAATATCAACGAGGATTTCGTTGGGCCGCACCTCGAGCACTTTGCCAGAGACGATTGACCCTTCGGTGAAATTCTTCAGCGTATCCTCATACATTTTGACCATGTCGGCCCGATTGTCTCCGCTGAAGGTAGACAGATCGAAATCCACATGTTGTTTTTGTCGAACTTGTTGTTCCATAATATTTCCCAGTTTATGCCAGTGCAGCCTTCTACCCACGCCCCGAGGCATGGAGGCTGCAACCTTTCCAATATTGGAAACCCGGTAACTTACCGCACCAAAACGCCCTCCGCA
The DNA here is from genome assembly GCA_964487695.1 of uncultured Victivallales bacterium. GTDB lineage: Bacteria > Verrucomicrobiota > Kiritimatiellia > UBA8416 > CAZASC01 > CAZASC01. The sequence goes on along the minus strand of CAZASC010000012.1, from coordinate 18,431 downwards.
AGCTCCAATTAGTGAAAATGCGCCAGTTACGCTGGAGCCGGCCAAAGGCCGGTCCAAAGGCCGGTCACGTGGCAAACCGCAGGTTGCCACCGGGACGAGGGTGTCCCGGCTCCAGAGATCAGCTGAATCGTTCCGCCTTCGCGCATGGGGCGAGTCCTTGACAATGCCGCACCGCCGTCATACCGTACCAGCCGTAAAGTGAACATCAACAGCGATATTGAGAATCGGGTGATCCGCCTGCTGGCAGTCGCCGCTGTCTTCGTTTTCTGTCTTCATGTTTTCTCCGACAATAAGGCCGACGTTGATCTCTGGGGAAACATCGGATTCGTCCAAGCGCCGGCGTGGGCTTCCGAATTCCACCACAAGAACACCTTTTCCTTCACTGAACCCGACCATCGGTGGGTAAACCATGAATGGGGCGCTGAATACATTCTCCATGTGACGCATGAACACTTTGGCAATTCCGGTTTGCTGGCGCTGAAAATCGGCCTTGGCCTGTGCGTTGTGCTGCTTATGTACGCCTCAATCAGGGCGGACTGCCCATCGGCAGGCATCCGTTTTTTCTACCTGCTGCTCACCATTTCGACAATGAGCTACGGATTTTCCACCCGTCCCCATCATTTCACATATCTGCTTTATGCGCTACTGCTGCTGCTCCTGAAGGGATGGCCGCGTAATAGAATCCTGTTTCTTTGCCTGGCTCCATTCCTTGGCATGTTGTGGGCAAACCTTCACGGCGCATTCTTCATCGGCGCTCTTTTGATTGGCATCTACATCATCCTGGAGACAACCCGGACATCACATGTCAACGACACGACCCCGCGCCACATCAAGGAACTCGGGGCGGCGCTGGCTCTTTTCGTCGCGGCCTCGTTGATCAACCCCTATGGCTCCAAGCTCTGGGGCTTCATTCTCGATTCGGCCGGTATGCCCCGCCCTTACCTCAGCGAGTGGGCGCCATTCGATCGCACTGCATATCTTGCAATCCATCCCGATTTTGTCATGCTCGCGATCATCTCGTTTGCAGCTATACTCTTTTCCAGCAAGCCAAAGGACATCACATGGACTGGCATTCTCGCAACATCCTTTGTGAGCGCAATAGTTTTGCGCAGGAACATTCCGCTGTTCGCGATCACGGCAGCGTTCGTTGTTCCCCTGCACATAGACGATATTGCCGCTAAACCGCTGGAAAAACTCGGTGCCGCCATCCCAAAGCGGCTCATCGTCGGCGCACTTTGCATCTTCATGATCGTTTCCGGGTGGTATGCCCTGTATTTCGACAAATCGAATCCATTCGAAATCGAGGTGCCACAGGATCGCTTTCCGTCTGGCATTGTCCACTTCATGAAAGAGAATAAATTATCAGGAAACGCGCTGGTGTTCTTCGATTGGGCGGAATACTCAATCTGGCAGCTCTATCCCGATTGCAGGCAATTCCTTGATGGCCGCTTCAGCGACGCCTACAGCAAACAAACCATCGAAGACTACTTCAACTTCATCTATTGCAAACAGGGCTGGGAAAACGCGCTCAACGATTATCCAACCGACATCGTGCTGATCCACAAAGGAAATCCGGTTTATAACAAAATGACCTTACGCGACGACTGGCTCCTGGTCTGCGAAGACAACATTGCCGCCCTGTTCCTGAAAAAAAGCGCCCACGCCGATTTCATGGAGAAACTATCCTCCGGCAAACTGAGGCTCCCGAATTCAACCGGTACAACCTATTTTCCGGAGTAGTGAATCATCCATCAAATACATTGGGTCCGGCCGCAGGCCGGCCCAATGTGGTAAACCTTGTTGTGCATTTCGACGAGCGGGCGAATTTTGCGTCAGGTTGGCGCAGATTTCAGGATTTCGAAGGTGGCGCTGTACTACTGTACGCGCCGCCTGAGAAAGACTGGAAGATGCGGCGAACTGGCGCGAAAGCCGCACGCCGAAATGCGCAACAACGTACTCCGCCAAAACACTCCAGCCACCACCCAACTCAAACTCGACCCCATAAACTGAAAACTGGCATTGCGCAAAGGCTTCTGATAATTTCCCCGCACCATGAAAACAAGGCACTGGATAGCTATTCTCGATTTCGGCTCCCAATACAGCCAGCTCATAGCCCGGCGCGTGCGCGAGCAGCACGTCTATTCCGAGCTCATCCGCTACAACACATCCGCCGCCGAGCTCAAAAAGCGGAAGCCATCCGGCCTCATTCTCTCCGGCGGCCCGGCGAGCGTATTCGAAAACGGCGCGCCCCACCCCGACCCGGCAATCTTCCAACTCGGCATCCCGATCCTCGGCATCTGCTACGGCATGCAGTTGACCGCCCACCTGCTCGGCGGCAAAGTCAAACCCGGCCACGCACGCGAATTCGGTCATGCCGGCATCAACATTCTGGACAAGAAATCGCTTTTCAAAGGACTGCCCGCTAATTTGAAAGTATGGATGAGCCACGGCGACCAGGTTGAAGTCATGCCCGACGGATTCCATCCAATCGCAAAGACCGGCACCTGTCCTATCGCCGCCATGGGCGATGACCGCCGCAAGATTTACGGTCTGCAATTCCATCCCGAAGTTGTACACACCCCGAAAGGCGCGGAGATACTGCGGCATTTCGTGTTCGACATCTGCAAGTGCCCCGGTGATTGGGAGATGGCGCAGTTCATACGCGAAAGCGTCAAGGCCATCAGGAAGCAGGTAGGCTCCGGCCATGTGATATGCGGGCTGAGCGGCGGTGTGGACTCGTCGGTCGTTGCAGCACTGCTGCACAAGGCCATTGGCAAACAACTTCACTGCATTTTTGTTGATAACGGCGTCCTCCGGCACGGAGAATCGGCGCAGGTGGAAGACACTTTCGGAAAGGCGTTCAACATTGACCTGCGTGTGGCCGATGCGCAGAAGCTTTTCCTCGACAACCTGAAAGGCGTTACCGATCCCGAGAAGAAGCGAAAAGTCATCGGCAAGACGTTCATTGACGTTTTTGCGGAGGAAGCCAGAAAGCAGAAGGACGCAAAATTTCTGGCGCAAGGCACATTGTATCCGGACGTGATTGAGAGCTTCTCCCCGCTCGGCGGTCCTTCGGTAACAATCAAGAGCCATCACAACGTCGGCGGCCTGCCGCCCGATCTCAAGTTCAAATTAATCGAACCGTTGCGCGAACTCTTCAAGGATGAAGTGCGTGAGCTTGGGCGGCAGCTCGGTGTGCCGGATCATATCGTTGACCGGCAACCATTCCCAGGCCCTGGGCTTGCAGTTCGCATTCTTGGCGAAGTCACAGCGGAACGGGTCGCGCTCTTACAGAAAGCTGATCTTCGCGTTCAGGAAGAAATCGAGAAACTCCCGAATCATAAGGCGATATGGCAATCGTTTGCCGTGCTTCTGCCGGTGCAGAGCGTAGGTGTAATGGGCGACTGTCGGACGTACGAAAACGTCGTGGCTCTGCGCATCGTCGAAAGCATGGATGGAATGACGGCGGATTGGTTCCGGGTTCCGTACGAAGTCCTTGCAAAAATCTCCAACCGCATCATCAACGAAGTTCGCGGCGTAAATCGCGTTGTGTTCGACATCAGCTCCAAGCCGCCGGCCACGATTGAGTGGGAGTAGGAAGATAGTGCCGAGTGTAGAATGCCGAGTGCTTGCCATGCGAAGCCCTGAGCGATGTCGAAGGGGCGAAGCAGGGTTTGGTGTTCAGTTAGCCAAAGAGGATCTCTCGCCAAGGCGCAAAGAACGCAAAGTCAATAGACCTTGGCGATCTTGGCGGCTTTGCGAGAAATCTTCTAATGAAGGAAAAATATAAGTATGAAGAAACAGGATCACGTAATCGTCGGAATACACGTCACAAACCGCGTAAAGCACGCGACCGAAGTACAGGCAGTTTTCACGCAATTCGGCGACACCATCAAGACCCGCCTCGGTTTACACGACACAGCGCACAAAGATTCAGACAAAGGCCTGATCATGATCGAGATAGTCGCGCCCGACGCCAAAGTTGCCGCCTTCTGCTCAGCCCTCGCAAAGATCAAGGGCGTTGATGTGAAGAAGATGGTCTTCAAGCATTAGCGGAATTGAACCGCAGATTGACGAATGATGAGGTCCGAATTACGAAGGAAAAAGACATTTACTTCGATATTCTGCGGTTCAGTATTCTTCGATTTGCGGCTTCAAAACGGCTGCCCATCAAGCTTTTTTGTGATTACCTCCTTTTCACATTTTGTTTTCCGAAGAAGCGTCCGCGGAGCGCCCGCTCCACCCAAGAAGACATAGTGGCTTGCACTGGTGGACGCCGCACTCCGCTGCGGCGTCTGTATGGACAGAACGAAGACGTCATGCGACAAGTCTTTCCCTAAACTCATCTGCCGCTTGTTTCCGAACTGCTCAACTGCTACTCTCTCTTTTTCAAGGGGAGGAGACGCACAATGAAAAGAATCGCAATCGCAACACTCATGTCGCTGGCCATTCCTTTACTCTGCCTAGCACAGCAGACGAATACGCAGTCAAGCCAGAATCACGGCAAGCAGCCAGTCATGGTGACACGGACATTCGATGTGCTGCCAACAGTTAATGAGAAGATCGAGACCGCCGCTTCGGAAGCCGGCATTGCGACAGCGAAGCGAGACACGGTGTTCGTCACGGCTCAGAGCGAAGAAGACTTGCGAGAAGGTGAAAATCGTAGATGGAACAGATGGAAAGACTTCTTTCACACGATGGGCGTTGAATGGCCGGAAGGTTCTTCGCTTAGGTACATCCCGTCCATCGGCATCGGAAAACTTGTTGTGACAAATGCAGAAGAGAATATGAGGAAAGTCGAAGAAATCCTAATAGCCTTGAATGTCCTTCCTTCTCAGATCGAAATTGAGGCGCAGTTCGTTGAGTACAAGTTCGCCGATATTGCGGCGCTGACGAAACAGGGCGGCGTCACTCAGCTGGCGCTTATGAATCTCTGGCATGAAGGCAACGCTAACTTGCTCTATGCCCCAAAGGTTGTGACCCAGTCGGGACAGGAAGCGATCATAAAGAACGTGAAAGAAGTCATCTACCCCGCTGACATCCTCGCGCAATCCGCGACCGGATCGAACACTAACACGAACGTGACCAACTCTCCTTCCACCACGTCAGGTCCATTTTGGACAAGAGATGCTGGTTTGATTCTCAAGGTCACACCGGAAGTGAGCATGGAAGGAACAATCATCTACCTGACCATATCGCCTGAAATTGTCGGAGAACCAACTTGGAAGATTTACAAGGGCATATTCTCTGACAAGGATGGCAAATCACAGCAGGTGGAGATCGAAGAACCGTCCTTCTTCACTCAAGCCTTCACTGCCTCTGTTTCCGTCAAGAACGGCAAAACGGTCATGGCTGGCGGCGGGATGATGAACAGGACAAACGACAAGATGGTTTATTGTTTCGTCACAGCGCGGCTGGTTGATCTCGAAGGCAATCCGATCAAATCGCCCGATTCCGCCGACACCGACTCGCAGAAGAGCGTGAAGAAGTAGCGTCCGGCACCTGAGACTGACAAAGAGCAATCCAGTCCGCAGATTGTCGAATACTCAACCGCACAATTTCGAAGTCCCTACCCTTCGCAATTCGTAAATCATCATTCATCAATCTGCTGTTTAATTAGCTTCTGACATTAATAACGCCATGTTCAGATTCTTCGCATGCCGCAGACATGCTTTGGACTGCGGTGATCCGACGCCGTTTTTCTACCCCCAATTCTCTTGCAATAGACTCCGACATACGCGAATATTTCGGCCCTATCAAAAAGCGCTGGAGACATCTCTGAGATGAAGAAATTAACGATTGCCATTATTGTCCTCATTGTCCTGATTATTTTCTGGTTTGTCGGCCCATTTCGCAAGAAAGCAGGCGAGCGACCTTCGTCGGCGTTACCGGTCGCAACTGCGCCTGTGATCCATAAAGACGTGCCGGTTGAGCTTCGCACGTTCGGCACGGTGCTTCCTTATCGCACCGTCGGGATCAAATCCCAGGTGACAGGGATACTGAAAGAGATCCACTTCACGGAAGGCCAGCAAGTGAAGGAAGGCGATCTGCTTTTCACGATTGATACCGCGCCTTTCGAGTTGGCGTTGAAACAGGCTGAGGCAAACTGCGCAAGAACCAGGTTCCAATATGAAAACGCCAGGAAACTGGCGGAACACGAGGAGGAACTGCTTAAGAAGGGCGTGTCGTCCCAGGATTCTTACGACCAGACGAGGACCGATGCCGATGCACTGGCCGCGTCGGTGCGGACCGACGAGGCGGCACTTGAAAACGCCAGACTGCAACTGGGTTATTGCAGCATCAAATCCCCGCTTGATGGCCGCACAGGAAGTCTCACTGTTCACGCGGGAAACCTTGTCAAAGCCGAGGACATTGTGCTTCTCACAATCAATCAGGTCAAGCCGATCCTGGTCGAATTCGCGGTTCCACAGCAGTACCTGCCGGAGATCGTCAAGCGGATGAACGAAGGCAAACTCGATGTCCAGGCGGCCATGAAGGGCGAGGAAAACAATCCCGAGTCGGGCGAGCTGTGCTTTATTGACAATGAGATTGACCGCTCGACCGGCACGCTCCGGCTGAGGGCTACATACGTCAATGTCGGGCAGCGCCTCTGGCCCGGCCAGTTCATCAATGTAACGCTGCTTCTCACAGTTCAGCACGACGCGGTTGTTGTGCCATCCTGCGCCGTGCAGAATGGGCAGAAAGGGACCTACGTTTTTGTTGTCAAGCCTGACAAGACAGTGGAGAGCAGACTCGTTTCCGTCGCGCGAATCCGAGGAGAAGACAGCGTAATTTCCGATGGGCTCAAAACAGGCGAGCAGGTCGTGACAGACGGGCAGATGAGGCTCAAGGACGGCGTCAAAGTGGAAATCAAGACCGCGGAAGGATCGAAAGCGCAATAGTAATGAACGTCTCCGCTCCTTTCATCAGCAGGCCAGTGATGACCACCATCGTGATGGTGGCGATCCTGCTTTTCGGAACAATGGCCTACAATAAATTGCCGGTGAGCGATCTGCCCAATGTGGATTTCCCCACGATCAATGTCAGCGCCAGCCTGCCGGGCGCAAGTCCGGACACCATGGCTTCCGCTGTGGCCACCGTGCTGGAAGGCCAGTTCTCGACGATCGCCGGTGTGGATTCGATGATATCGCAGAGCTCTCAGGGCTCGACGCAGATCACGTTGCAATTCAACCTGAGTCGGAACATTGACGCTGCCGCACAAGATGTGCAGGCGGCAATAGCGCGGAGTCTTCGGCAATTGCCGGCGGATTTACCTGCACCGCCGTCTTACCAGAAGATCAATCCAGCGGATCAACCGATCCTTTTCGTGGTATTGACGGGTTCGTCGCTGCCGATGTGGACGCTGGACGACTATGGCGAGACGCTCATTGGCCAGCGCATCTCCATGGTGAATGGCGTCTCGCAGGTTCAGGTTTACGGCGCCCAGAAGTATGCGGTGCGAATCAAGGCAGATCCACAGGCGCTCGCCTCGCGCGGAATCGGCATTGACGAAGTTGCCGATGCCATAAACAATGGCAATGCCAACCTGCCCACCGGCACTCTCTACGGCAAACTGAACAACTTTACCGTACAGGCCAACGGCCAATTGATGCGCGCCGCCGACTACGCTCCGCTGATAGTGACTTATCGAAACGGCTCGCCCGTCCGCCTCAGAGAGATCGCGCAGGTCACGGATGGCGTGGAGAACGACAAGATCGCCGCGTGGTACTGCACAAAAGACATCAAAGAACGGGCAATCATCCTGGCCATCTCGCGCCAGCCCGGCGAGAATACCGTCGAAGTGGCCGGCGCAGTAAAAGACCTGCTGACCAAGTTCAAGACTCAACTCCCAGCTTCGGTTTCGCTGAATGTGCTTTACGACCGCAGCGAGCCAATAATGACATCTTATGCCGATGTCCGCGGAACGCTTCTTCTGACGCTGGTACTCGTGGTGCTGGTGATTTTTGTGTTCCTGAGAAACGTATCGGCAACAATTATTCCGAGTCTGGCGCTGCCGATGTCGCTGGTCGGCACGTTTGCCGTAATGTACATGCAGAACTACAATCTCGACAACATCTCATTGATGGCGCTCACGCTTGCGATCGGCTTTGTTGTTGATGACGCTATCGTCATGCTGGAAAACATCGTCCGCCACATGGAAATGGGCAAGCCCAGACTGCAAGCTGCTTTGGATGGCTCGAAAGAAGTCGGGTTTACGATAGTTTCGATGACGCTCTCGCTTGCCGCCGTTTTCATTCCCGTGTTGTTCATGGGCGGAATCGTCGGCAGGGTGTTTCGCGAGTTCGCTGTGACCACCGGAGTCGCGGTGCTTGTGTCGGGCTTCATCTCGCTGACTCTCACGCCGATGCTGGCGAACAAGCTGCTGCGTCCCTCCGCCACCGCCCATCACGGAAGAGCGTATGGTGTGACGGAGCGCGGCTTCAACGCCATGCTCGACTTCTATGGACGCACACTTTCATGGGTGCTGGAATGGCGAAAGACCACAGTGGTATTCTCTCTAATCGTGCTGGTCGCGACTTTCTTCCTTTTCGCGGCCATACCAAAGGGATTTCTTCCCAGCGAGGACAGGGACACGATCAACATCAACACCGAAGCGGCGGAAGGCATCTCGTTCCCTGCCTTGGTGGAGCATACGCACCAGATTGCCGACATTGTCAGGAACGATCCGAACGTGGCCGCATCCATGGCCAGGGCTGGTGCTCGCAGCGGCCCAGCCAACACAGGTGGTTTCATGCTCCGGCTGAAGCCGCGTTCCGAGCGGAAGCTCAATGCGGATGAAATAGTGAATTCCCTGCGGACCAAACTGGCCGCTGTGACCGGCATTCAGGCTTACCCCCAGAATCCGCCGGTGATCCAGATTGGCGCGCGGGCCAGCAAGAGTATGTACCAGTACACTCTGCAAGGGCCCGATAGCGACGAACTCTACAGGTATGCAGGCATGCTGCTCGACAAGATGCAGGCGATTCCCGGATTGCTGGATGTGACCAGCGACATGCAGTTCAAGAACCCGCAATTGGAGGTGAACATAGATCGCGATCTGGCGTCCTCGCTTGGCATCACGGTGACGCAGATTGAAACCGCGCTTCTTAATGCGTACAGCACAGCACAGGTCTCGACAATCCTTGCCCCGAACAACCAGTATCAGGTCATCCTGGAGCTTCCTCCCGAATACCAGATGACACCTGAGGCTCTGTCGCTCCTGTACGTCCGGTCTTCTTCCGGCCAGCTCGTTCCGATCGAAAGTGTCGCCAAGCTCAAACAGAGCACCGGCCCTACTACCATCAACCATTCGGGACAATTGCGGTCGGTCACCATATCCTTCGGGCTCAAGCCCGGAACTTCCATAGGGGATGCGGTCAAGAAAATAACGGACCTTACGCACACTGTGGTTCCGCCTACAATCAGCACGAATTTCCAGGGCACCGCGCAGGCATTTCAGTCGTCTCTCTCAGGCATGGGAATGCTGGGTATTCTTGCGGTTGTGGTCATCTATATGGTGCTGGCAATTCTGTATGAAAACTTCTGGCATCCGATCACAATTCTCTCCGCACTACCGTTCGCGGGGTTTGGCGCGCTGCTGACCCTGATCATATTCCGACAGGAACTTTCCATCTATGCGGACATTGGAATCATCATGCTGGTGGGGCTTGTAAAGAAAAACGGAATCATGATGGTTGACTTCGCCATCGAGGGCCGCAAACAGGGCAAGACTGCGGCTGAAGCCATTCACGAGGCGTGCATGATCCGCTTCCGTCCGATCATGATGACGACGATGGCGGCGCTCATGGCCGGACTGCCGATCGCGATAGGGCTTGGCGCGGGTGCGGAAGCGCGCCGTCCGCTCGGGTTGGCGGTGGTTGGCGGTTTGCTTTTCTCCCAGACGCTGACGCTTTATGTGACGCCGGTCTTTTACATTTACATGGAAAGATTCCAGGAGATGATAAGGAAGAGGTCGAATACCAAGGCCGTGTCTCCTGTTTCCATTCCGGAGCCTGAATAAAAATGAAGATTGAATATCCAGTGTGCTCAAGATGAAACGTCTCATTCAAATAACTGGATGGTTGATTATTTCCAGAGAAGAAGTAAACGCTGAAAAACTACCGGACGGCGACATGCCGTCCCTCCCATTGTATTTACAGGTTGGGAGGGCGCGCATGCTGCGCGCCTTGATTCAATCAGCCGCTCACCTCATTATATTGCAGACATTTCTTATATGTACCGCAGGCGCAGCGGAAACGGTGCCAGGTCCGCCTTCTCCTGATACGTCGTCTCAAGGCGCGACGGCGCCTGTTGCGTCCACAAATGCCGGTCCCGATGCAACCGGAGACTCCGACCGGCGAACCGCCCTCACCATCGAGCAGGCTGTCATGCTGGCGCTGCAAAACAATCCATCTCTCAAAGCTGAACGATTGACGCCGGACTTGCAGCGCACATATGAACAGGAGGCACGGGCCGCTTTCGATCCAGTCCTCTCCGGCAGTCTTTCAAAGACAACGGACAATAGCTTCGAAGAACTCATCCAGGGTTCGACCAACCTGACAGGTTACAATTCAAAGGAGACTGACGCCTCGATTTCCCTGAACACAACGCTCCCAACCGGAACGAGCATCGAGCTCGGCGGGACGACAGACAATACTGACGAAACGTTGTACGGGCGCAAACTTGTCTCATCGCGCGGCGGATTGACGGTGTCGCAATCGCTTCTCAAGGGATTCGGGACAGGAGCGAATCTGGCGACGTTGCGCGAGGCGCGCATAGATACGGACATATCGGAATACGAGTTCCGGGGGTTTGCGGAAGCGTTTGTCGCGCAGGTCGAGGATAATTACTGGGATTACGCCCTTGCAAAAGAGCAACTCGACATTTTCGAGCGGTCAGTCAAGCTGGCCGAACAGCAACTGGACGAAACCTCGGAACAGATCAAGGTCGGCAAGCTGGCGCAAATAGAAATAGCAGCGGCCCAGGCTGAACTGGCGCTCAGACACGAAGCTCTGATCAACGCGAAGAGCTCTCTGGCGTCTGCGCGACTGCGTTTTATCGCTTCTCTGAACCTTCACGGAACGAACACCTGGGAGAGCGAATTGACCCTGAAGACGACGGCGGAAGCCGGAAGTACGGATCTCGATGATGTTGGAGATCACGTCGCTGTTGCCATGGTTTTGAGGCCGGACATCAACCAGGCCATACTGCAAATCCGGAGGGACGATCTGGAAATAGTACGGACTCGCAACGGGCTGCTCCCGAAAATGGATGTCTTCGTGACGCTGGGCAACACCGGATACGCCTCGTCCTTCGCCGACTCCTTGAGGCGCACCGATGGCAGCGGGAAGGACGCCGCTTTTGGAGTCAGTGTTCAATATCCGCTCGGCAGCCGCGCGGACCGGGCAACCAATCGCCGGGCGGTACTGTCACGCGAGATGGCGGACGACGCTCTCGAAAATCTGATGAATCTGGCCAATTCCGATGTGCGGACCGCATATGTGGAGGTAAACAGAACTGTCGAGCAGATCACGGCCACCAAGTCAACCCGTGTAGCTCAGGAGGCAAAACTGCTTGCTGAGACAGAGAAGATGCGGGTGGGCAAATCAACATCGCTTCTTGTCGCCCAAGCCGAGCGCGATCTCCTTCAAAGCCAGATAGACGAAGTCAGCGCTGTTGTCGCATATCTCAAAGCGCGTACCGATCTTTACAGACTCGACGGTTCACTCCTTATGCGTCGCCACATAGACGCACCGGGCAGGACATCTGAGCCAAACTTTCTACATCCCGAACATGCGGATCCCGATACGGAGTAAGCAGTTCTCTTGACATCCGGCAGTCAGGAATCCACGACTGTGTTATTTCGAATCCCGCCGAGAATCGAACGAAGGGCGGCATTACTGCTGCGAATGCGACCGGTCTATTCAACAAGCTGCTCAGAGGTCACGTCATGTTGCATGGCGATATCCGCATCGCCGACAAGAACCATTGCACATAATTGTTAGCTTCTCGTGGTGGCGATGCTATTTATTGATCAGATGGACTTCGCGGTGAGCCGGTCTGTCGCGAACAGTGGATTTTAGCCGCTAACGACGAACTAACCTGCGGTTCAACAAGTGCCAACAAACCCATTGTATGTTCCTAGCATCAATTGAGATGGTGATGTGATGATGCATCTTTGGCGATCCTGCTGTGGCTGAACGCGTCATGCGAACTGACAGAGATAAGCTTATTATGACGAAGGCAACATTCTTCCTTGCGCTGGCAATGCAATTCTCAGTCATTACCGTCATCGTTCAGGCTGACGATGACACCAATATCATCACCGAAGTGACAGGACGATTCCAGGCTTCCAAACCTGCTGTAGTCATGAGTTATGACGTGACTTATGCTTTTCTGCACATTCGCCTGAAACGCGTGGCCAGCGCCACTATCAAAGCGACCGAAGGTTTCTGGCGTAACAGCCCGTCCAACGAATTGATTCAGGCATGCCTCATAGATTTTGAGGTCGCTTCGCCAAGAACCGGCGACGATATCAGCCTGTTCAAAAGGACTGTGTCCGTGCTGAGCATGCCGGATCTGAGGATAATCACTTATGCCAAGCAAAACGATGAATTCATAAAGCCATTCCTCAGAAAAGGCCGCCACATGAAATACCTGGAAATCTACAATTTCGAATCCGGCTCACTGGCTTACCAGCACCGGGATCTTATTTCCGGAACTGTGGAGACGAATCTCCCCGGCATGGCTGATCTCGCCAGGCAGAGCACGGAAGTCGCCGATGTACTTGAGACACTTTATATAGCCTATCAGGAGAAACCGGTTGCGATTCATTCGATCATCAGCAACATTCATTTCAATGTGGAGGGCGCTGTCAGAACATTCTCGCTGCGGATGACAAAAGGCAGAACATCCGTCCCTGTGCTTTCCCGAAAACTTCCAGCTTTGTACGCGGATATCCAGCCAGAGAAGATCGGTGAGGATGGCAACGAAAGCTTTTCCATGTGGTGTGTTCCATTCGGCGAGTTTTCAAAAGAGACGGCTGACCCGAAGCTCAAGGAATTCGGCGAGACGAGCCTGGCGTATTCAATGTTGCCGCTGTCGGGGGAGTACGGCTTGTTCCTCGGAGCCATCCAGTGCACTCTCACCAACATTTGCGTCCAACCACTGAAATAGGTTTTGCCGGGATTAATCCACAGGTTCCCACGCCATTACACATTCTATCTGATTGGCTTAAAATCTGCACTCGCCTTGCCTGTAACGTACATCCTCAAATAGTTCGCGATATGATGTAGCAGAAACTTGAACGTCCCTTCCGCCCGCAAACGACGCACGGAGGTAAACACCTGGATATCCTTATCGTAAACAACTTTGCCCAATTTACGGATACGCAACCCAAGATCAACGTCCTCTGCCGTCCACAAATCAGCGCGAAAACCGCCAATGGCGTCGTAAGCGGTCTTTCGTACTGCAAAATTCATTCCCGAAATATGATCCTTGCCGATCAAACGGTTCCATCTCAGAAAGATTGTGAACAACAAGCCGCCAAACACCTTGTGGAACCACGACCCATCCAGGAAATAAACCGGACCGTAAACGCACACGACCTTTTCATTTTCGAAGGCTTTGGCTATATCTTCCAACCAGCCAGGGGCAACGGCAGTGTCTGCATCCGTGCAGGCAACGATCTTTCCGCTGGCGGCGCCAAAACCTTCCGCACGAGCCAGCGAAACGCCTTCGCTTACTTGCTTGATTACACGCCAGCCTGCTTGGGCACAAAGCGTCGGCGTTGAGTCATTACTGAAATCAACGGCCACTACTTCAAAATGAGGGAATTTCTGTTTTTTAAGCGAGTCAATGCATGGCTGGATGTAATCGGCTTCGTTCATGGTTGGCACGACGACGGAAATTGCCGGCTTCCCTGGCTCCTTTAACGCGATTCTTTCTTTGATGATTTGCGACATTACAACCTACTTGAAGACAGCTCGGATGCCCATCGCCTGATCCGTGAGGCGATTGCCGGCGGCGCCATGCCGCCGCAGCGGAAGAAGTGGAGAAAGCAACGACAGAAGGCGAATCAGCAGCAGGCGGTCAACCCAGCGATAGCCGCGCTGCGAGCGGAACAACATGGCGAAAGCCATGCGCAAATGTGGGCGTGCCAACCGGAAAGGCTGGAAATCGAGATCAAGATTATAGCGCGTTTCGTATTTGCATTCGTAAACCTCTTTCAAAGAGCAAAGCCGGGCGACAACAGCCGGCCCGAATACGCCGAAATAATATTCCCGCGCTGCGGCGAACAGTTCGAAGGTGTCATATTGGAAGTCAAAATCGGCTGCCGGCAATCCGAGTTCGACGGCCAGCGCGCGCATCTGGCGAATTTTCGCAAGAGATGACGCCGACTGCTCGATTCTGCCATCGGGATCCTGCACGAAACAGCGCAGCAATTTGCGCATGGAATGATTCACGATGATCTGGTCCCAAAAGACGGCCAGCAGCGGCGGTACACGCAAGCGGCGGAAAAACAATTTGCGTTTGGCGAACTCGTCAATATAGAGGCCTTCCTTTATCGTTTCGTCCGAGAGACGCAGCAGTTCCAGCAGTTTATCGCCCTTGTCCGGTCCAAGACGTTTCCCAGCCCAGTCCCGGACGGCCTCGTCCACGCTCATATTCTCGCGCACAAGGCGCAGGGAGACGACGGTATTGATTTCAGTCCATACTCCACCGGGCTCCAGAAAAGTGCGACGACGAAAGCCTGACCAGCCGCCGGTCTGACACCAGATCCAAGCCCCAATCACGTTGCGGGCGCGCGATAACTGGCGGACGTATTCTTCGTAGTCCCATCCGATAAAGGATGGAAATTCTCCAAAACCTTCATATTCGCGCCGAGCCTGCAGCTCGATGATCTTCTTATGGTCACTATGGAAGAAGAGTTTGTTCAGTGGCAGGTAACGGAAGAAATCCGTTTCTCCGTACTTCATCGAAAGAACCAGGTTCGGACTGTCAAGACTGCCGAATGCCTTGTCGAATGTCTGCCGGTTCCATATCAGGTCGCCGATCGGATGTGCGCCGACAGTCCAGGTGCGAAAGATCAGAAGTTTGCTATGCCTCTCGAAAACCGGCAGAAGGCATTTGATCAGCTCGCGCGCCTGCCCCGGCGTGCGGATTGCCAGTGTACTCACAAAATCGCCTTGCACATCCTGAGCATCGCATTCGCCCACCCTAAATATGACACCGCCCACGGATGGAAAGTCATGGAAGAGCCCATCGCACATGTCGCGAAGGAAAGGGCCAATATTACGACGCGGCTTGCGCAGCAACCCGGAACGGGTCGCGGGTGAGAACGCCACGTCAGTCGTGACATAAGCCGTCATTCCTCTGACTGTGGCGAGTTCGAACAGACGGCGATAAGCCTTACGATAGCGCCTGATTTTGCGTTTCAATGCGGCGTTGTAGCCGGGCTGCTGGCTGAGATGCGCCAGATCGTCAAGAGTGATTCCGTTAAAGCCCAGAGACGAAGTGGCATCCACAAAACGGGTGAAATCCTTCATCACTCCGGCAAAACGCACCTGGTCGAACTTTCCGTTGCGCTCCAGGTTTTCGAATGGAATCTTGGACCAATTGATGCGGCGGCGCTCATAATCGCGGAAGAATGGACCAATACCGTCAATCAGAAATAGATTCATGAATGGACAGCAACTTCCCCAAATGACGGTGCGGCGGCGGGCTTTACGGCCGCCTCTGGCGAAACGACAGTCCCCGTCATATCGTCAAGCAAATGCTCCCAACCGTACCCTTCCTGCGCAAGCGTCTTTGCTGCCGCCCTCATGCGGGCGAGAACGCCAGGGTCTCCAGCTTTGAGATCAAGAACTCCGACAACCGCCGCCGCCCATGCGTCAAGATCGTCGGCGCGAACCACAAATCCGGTTTCGCCTGTCCTCACCAATTCCTGTGGACCGCCAACATCGCTGACAATTGCCGGCAGACCGCAAGCCTGCGCTTCAAGAATCACCATGCCAAAAGTGTCAGTGGTGCTTGGAAAAACGAACACATCCGCCATTGCATAGAGATGCGGAAGTTCTGAACGGTCAAGTCTGCCTGTGAACACAATCCTGGAATTTGCCGCGTTTTCGGCGCGCAGTTTCTCCAATTCCGGTCCATCTCCGGCAAGCACCATGCATGCATCGGGATTTCGGCTTGCTACCAGCCGGTAGACTTGGAAAAGGAAATCGAGGTTCTTTTCGCGGCCAAGTCGCCCGGCCCAGAGCAGGATCGGCGTATCCATCGGCAGACCGAGGCGCAGACGCCATTCCTTCTGCTTCGCCTCATCCTGAACGGCGAAGTCAGGCTCTATGCCGCGAGGAAACAGTTTCATCTTTGACAATTCCAGGCCGCGTTCTGCCAGCATTTCCATGTATCTGGTTGTCGGGACCCGAACCTCGTCCATCAGTGTGAAGAAGCCGCGAGTATATGTCTCTACTACCGACGAAACCCAGTGGTCCCCGATGAACTGGTCGGCCTGACGTGTAAAATCGGTATGATAAATTCCGGTGCATTTGATCCGGAGCAACCGCGCCGCAATCATCCCCATCAAACCTACGGGCCCCGGCGTGGAGATGACGATTTCATTCGGGTTCTCCCGCGCGATCAGATCAAGCGCGCCAAGCAACGAAGGCAGTCGCAATGTCCAGGCATTGTAAAATCCGGGCGTGACATTATAAATGCAAGGCAAGAGGACGGTGTTGGCTGGCAGTGCGGCGCGATCCTCGTGTTCCGCAAGACAAGTCACGAGCTTCATCTGGCGGCCTGATGCCTGGGCGCGCAGCGCCACTTCCCGCACCGTCACCGCCACGCCATTGAGTTCCGTGACCGTGTCACTAAACCACAGGAGCACGCGCTGTCTCTCGTGGTCTAAGCCAAAGGCCGAGGCTATCCCACGCAGCAGTTCGCGATCGCCGTGCATGTGACGGAGAACCGTGATAAAAGGCGTCAGCAGAAACATGGCGGGCAGGGATGCCGATAAATTGCCAAGTAATCGCCCTGTTTCTCCCTTTTGCAAGTCATTTTCCAGCGACTCTGCGATGAGAGAGAAGAATCCGTCCGAAAGCGTTGCTATTGCGTTATACATCCGCGCAATTTGACTTTCACTATCAAGGGTGTCCTGCCCGCGTCCGTCGAGGAGTTCATCGAGACATTGGATCATGGCGCGGTCGCCGGCGCATTTGCGACGTTTCAGCTTCCGCACTGCGAGCCAGTTTGTAAGACTGAGCCTGCCCTTGTCGAAGAGGAGAGTGTTTAGCAGGGCAATCGGGCTTGTTCCACCTTTCCCACACTTGGCCTGGGAGTACTGATAGGCGATCTTGTACACAGCGCACGAGAGAGATTTATGGTCGCCATGGCGTCCGCCGGGCTGTGTTTCCCGCCTTTCCACCTGCGCAACGAACTCCGGGATTGTTGCGTCACAGCCCATGGTGAATGTCTGACCGATCATCAGCCCGGCGTGGTCGTCGGAACCACCGGTCAAACCTTTTATCCATGAATCTTCCCCCCACGGCTCGATGCCGTGCTTTCGATGGAGATTGGCGATGCGCTCAGGCGTCAAGGCCTGGATCGCTTCCACCCACGTCCGATTGTGGGCGATGTTGCGCCCTCCGTTGATCCCTTCGAATACGTCAAACAGTAAAACAAGCTTCTCTATGGTTTCGATCGAAAGCCTGTCGTTTACGCTGTAGGTGGCATGGGCGACGGAGCAAATTATCCGCTCGTTGCGCAGGTAATCCCGCAGTTTCCGAATATCATTGCGAAGGGTCTGAATGACGTCAAACTGTGCCGGGGTAATATTGTAAACCAGCACATGGACTTTGCATCCATCCTCGGGGAAGTAACATGTGGCTTCAACACTGATAAACGTGTCATTGGGATGGCGCACATGCATTTCCAGCGCACCGTCAATGGTGTTGTGGTCCGTGAGCGTCACGTACGTCATGCCACGAGCCTTGGCGAGACGATACACCTCCTCGACGTCAGTATAAGACTCCTGAGCGCCGAGCCTTTGAAGAAACCATTCCGAGGGATGACGTGAATACCGGGAATGCACATGCATGTCCACCTTGATCATATCTCTGGCCTCCTTCTTACGAACGGCATCACACCAACATGTGTATGCTTTCGATGCTGAACATGATGGCATATGCATGTTAGAGAAATGTGTGCCACTGATTTGAAGTTCGCGAGATCATTTCGTTTGCGGCGGGTCTGTTAACATGTTGGAGACAAGGTCTTCGCCTGCACACAGAGATATCAATAGCTCTTGTCTAACCAATTTCTATTTCCATCCTCGCACAGATCTCACCTTTGCTTGTTTTACTTCAGCCTCATGAAACACCTAAGAATAAAAACGTCACGATTTCATGGAGGTAACACATGAGAAACAG